>CAIZHL010000257.1 GCA_903932755.1 uncultured beta proteobacterium | reverse complement strand
TGCCGACCGGGCGCATCGACACCGTGGCCTTCGCCCTCGGCGCAGGCATCGCGGGCCTGGGCGGCGTCGCGCTGTCGCAGATCGCCAACGTCGGCCCCGACATGGGCCAGGGCTACATCGTCGATTCCTTCATGGTGGTGGTGCTGGGCGGCGTCGGCCAGCTCGCCGGAGCGGTCTGGGCGGCGCTGGGCCTGGGCATCGTCACCAAGTTCATCGAAGCCTGGTCCGGCGCGGTGATCGCCAAGATCGTGGTGCTGGTGTTCATCATCATGTTCATCCAGAAGCGTCCGCAGGGCCTGTTCGCCCTTAAGGGCCGCTTCGTCGAGAACTGAGATGAAGCGCACCCCCTTCATCGTCCGCTTCTTCAGCGCCACGCCGAAGCAGGGCTGGATCGCGATCGCCATCGCCGCGGCGATCACCATGATCCTGCTGCCGGCGCTGCACCTGCTGGTTCCGGCGGGCAACCCCTTCCACGTCTCGGCCTATGTCATCACACTGGTCGGCAAGATCATGTGCTACGCCATCGTCGCCGTGGCGATGGACCTGATCTGGGGCTACACCGGCATTCTCTCCCTCGGCCACGGTCTCTTCTTCGCGCTCGGCGGCTACGCCTTCGGCATGTACCTGATGCGCCAGATCGGCCGCGACGGTTCCTACCAGTCGGACCTGCCCGACTTCATGGTCTTTCTCGACTGGAAGGCGCTGCCCTGGTACTGGACCGGTTCGGATTCCATCCTCTGGGTGCTGTTCCTGGTGCTCACCGTTCCAGCCCTGGTGGCGCTGATCTTCGGCTTCTTCGCCTTCCGCTCGCGCATCAAGGGCGTGTATTTCTCGATCATCACGCAGGCCATGGTCTTTGCCGCGATGCTGTTCTTCTTCCGCAACGAAACCGGCTTCGGCGGCAACAACGGCTTCACCGATTTCAAGCGCATCCTCGGCTACAGCATCACTGCGCCGGAAATGCGCGTCAGCCTGTTCGCACTCACCGCAGCCATGCTGCTGGCGACCCTGGTGCTCGGTCGCTACCTCGTCACGTCCAAGCTCGGCCGCGTGCTGGCGGCGATCCGTGATGCCGAGTCGCGCGTCATGTTCATCGGCTACAACCCGCTGCACTACAAGCTGTTCATCTGGACCCTGTCGGCGCTGCTGTGCGGCATCGCCGGCGCACTTTACGTGCCGCAGGTCGGCATCATCAATCCGGGCGAGATGTCGCCGGCCAACTCGATCGAAATCGCGATCTGGGTCGCGGTCGGCGGCCGCGCCACGCTGATCGGCCCGGTGCTCGGGGCGTTCATCGTGAATCTGGCCAAGAGCTTCTTCACCGTAGCCTTTCCCGAGTACTGGCTGTTCTTCCTCGGCGCGCTGTTCGTCGGCGTCACGCTGTGGCTGCCGGACGGCGTGGTCGGCCTGTGGCGCAAGTTGCGCGAGAAGCGCGCAGGAGCGAAGTCGTGAGCCAGCCCAGCATCCTGCTGCTGCATGAGGTCACGGTCAGCTTCGACGGCTTCCGCGCGCTGAACGAGTTGTCGCTCGACATCGAGGAAGGCGAGCTGCGCTGCATCATCGGTCCCAACGGTGCCGGCAAGACCACGATGATGGACGTCATCACCGGAAAGACGCGCGCGGACCGCGGCAAGGTGATGTTCGACCAGAACATCGACGTGCGCCGCATGTCGGAACCGGAGATCGCGCACCTGGGCATCGGCCGCAAGTTCCAGAAGCCGACCATCTTCGAGAACCTGACGGTGTTCGAGAACCTCGAACTGTCGATGAAGACGGACAAGCGTGCCCGCACGAGCCTGTTCGCCTGGCTTGATGACGAGGCCAACGACAAGATCTCCGACACCCTGCGACTGATCCGCCTCGATGGCGAGGCCGGGCGCCAGTCCGGCCTGCTTTCGCACGGCCAGAAGCAGTGGCTGGAAATCGGCATGCTGCTGATGCAGGACCCCAAGCTGCTGCTGCTCGACGAGCCGGTGGCCGGCATGACCGACGACGA
>CAIZHL010000256.1 GCA_903932755.1 uncultured beta proteobacterium | reverse complement strand
GCCGCCGCAAACGCTGGCTCGCTTGAGTCCCGCGGATCACGCGGCGCGCTGCGGCGTTGCTCAAGGCCTCGTTTAGAGATACTAAACGTCGGCCTTTCGTGCCTTGCATCGCTTGGTGCTCCACGGTCCTCGCTACCGCTACACCGTCTTCAACATTCGACTTCGGAGCAGTTCATGTCCAAATTCTTTGACGCCCTCGAAACCCGTTCCGCCGACGAAAGAAAGTCGGCGCTGGCGATACGGCTGCCGCAGCAGATAGCCCACGCCAAGGCCAACACGGCATACTTCGCCGAGACCCTGAAGGGCTTCGATGCCGCGACGATCACATCGACGGCTGCCCTCGCCGCCTTGCCCGTAGTGCGCAAGAGCGACCTGATCGAATTGCAGAAGCAGCAACGGCCGTTTGGCGGCCTGGCGGCGTCTGGCTGGGGCAAGCTCGGGCGCGTGTTTTCTTCGCCTGGGCCGATCTACGAACCGGAGGGCCGCGTCGCCGATTACTGGCGTACGGCGCGTGCGCTGTATGCCGCCGGTTTTCGTGCTGGCGACCTGGTGCACAACAGTTTCTCCTATCACATGACGCCGGGTGCCTGGATCCTCGAAGCCGGCGCCCATGCCTTGGGCTGCACGGTGTTCCCGGCCGGCGTCGGGCAGACAGAGCAGCAGGTGGCGGCGATGGCCGATCTGGCGCCCAACGGTTACGTCGGTACGCCGTCCTTCCTGCGCATCCTGCTCGAGAAGGCCGACGAACTCGGCATCAAGCTGCCCTCATTGACCAAGGCACTGGTGTCCGGCGAAGCGTTTTTGCCGCCGGTGCGCGATGCTTTGCTGGCGCGCGGGGTTGTCGGCTACCAGGCCTATGCCACGGCGGAACTTGGCGTCATCGCCTATGAAACCGAGGCGCGCCAGGGCCTGGTGATCGATGAAGGCGTGATCGTCGAGATCGTCCGCCCCGGTACCGGCGACCCGGTGGCGGAGGGCGAGGTCGGCGAAGTGGTGGTGACCACCTTCAATACCGACTACCCGCTGATCCGTTTCGGTACCGGCGATCTTTCCGCGTACTTGTCCGGCAACTCTCCCTGCGGCCGCACCAACATGCGCATCAAGGGCTGGATGGGCCGCGCCGACCAGACCACCAAGGTCAAGGGCATGTTCGTGCACCCGGAGCAGGTTGCGGCGGTGATCAAGCGTCATCCAGAGATTGTGCGGGCGCGACTTGTGGTGACGAACCCGGACAGTACCGACCAGATGACTTTGAACTGCGAGGCTGGCGCCGTTGACGCGGGCATGGAGGCGGCCATTGCCGACAGCGTGCGGGATATTACGAAGCTGCGCGCCGAAGTAAGTCTGGTGGCCGTCGGCAGCCTGCCGAATGACGGCAAGGTCATCGAAGACCGCCGGAAGTACGACTGATCCTGCCCCCGGGTCCCCGGCCGGCGTCTCGTTCGAGGTGCCGGGTGGAGTTCTGCTGCAGCCGGCCTTGCGCGGGACTACTTCGCCTTGCTGCCCGATTTCGGCGGTGTCGGCTCAACCGCTGCGGGAGAGCCGGAAGCCTCCGCGCCGGACGTCTGGCCGGCGTTTTGCATGAAATTCCACGGCCACAGTGCCGGGTTGGCAAAGGGATTGGCCTGAGCCTCCGGGCTGCTTCCCGACTGGCTGATGGCCTGTAGTGCCGATAACGTCGCGCGCTGCATTTCAAGTCCCTGAATGGTCATCTGCAGCATGCTGATGTTGTTCTTGAGCCAGCCCTCGACCGCCTTGAGGTCGGTAATGCGCTTCTCCAGTTCGTTGGTGTCCAGCGTGGGCGTTACCAAGCCGGGCAGCGGCATTCCGCTATTGCCCCACAGGGACTTCAGGAATTCCATCGGATCAGTCGGCGTCGTGCTCATGGTCTTTGCTCCCAGGTTAATGCATTGATCTTACCGCAGCGCCGCTTTGCGCACCAAGGCATTCATCGCCATGGTTGACCTTCAATGGCTGAAGGCTTATCACCATCTAACAACTCAGGTCAGGCCGAGCCGCAGCTTCAAGGCGGCGCGCTCCGGCCGTACGGCATCGATGCTGCGTCGTTTGACATGACCGAAGCCGCGAATCTTTTCCGGCAGCCTGGCGAGGGCAATGGCATCGATCAGCGTTGCACGCTCCAGCTTCGGCAGCAAGGCGGCGAGCTCGGCTTCATAGTCGGCCAGCAAATTCCGCTCCAGTCGCCGCTCATCGCTGCGGCCGAAGACATCCCAGCGCGACCCGCGATAACGGCGCGCCTTCGCCAGCCACTTGAATGCAGTGAGCATCCAGGGGCCGAAGGCCATCTTCTTCACTCTACCGGTCTTTGGATCGGGACGCGCCAGCAGCGGTGGCGCCAGATGAAAACGTAGCGTGTAGTCGCCTTCAAAGCCTTCGCTGACTTTTTGCACGAAGTCGGTTTCGGCGTACAGCCGCGCCACCTCGTATTCGTCCTTGATCGCCATGAGCTTGAACAGATTGCGCGCGACGACTTCGGTGAGTTGCGAGGAATTGATGGCGGCTTCGGCGGCGCGGACTTTCTCCACCTGCAGCCGGTAACGTTCGGCGTAGGCCGCATCCTGATAGTCCGTGAGAAAGCTCGCGCGCCTTGCGATAACTTCGTCGAGAGTTCCCGCAGGGACGCAGAGTGCTGACGCTGGCGGCACGGCGACTTGCGGCCGGGCATAGGCGGCCACGGCAGCCGGATCATGTGCAGAGCGCCGGCCCCAGAGGAATGCGGCGCGACTCATCGCCACCGCGGTGCCGTTAAGTTCGATGGCCCGATCGATGGCTTCCCCGGAGACCGGTACCATGCCCTGCTGCCATGCGTAGCCGAGCAGGAACAGGTTGCTGGCGATTGAATCGCCGAGCAGACGCAGGGCGAGATCCGAGGCCTGGATGAAATGCGCCGCACCGCTGCCGACCGTTTCGCCGATCAGTGCCTGCATGCGCGCCAGCGGAAACTGCCAGTCCGGGTTGCGTGTGAAGTCGGCCGTCGGAGTTTCAGCGCAATTCACTACCACGCGGGTGCGGCCGGTCTGCATGCGCGTCAGGGCGTCGGGTGACGCGGTGACGATCATGTCGCCGCCGATCACTGCGTCGGCTTCGCCGGTGGCCACGCGCACGGCGTGAAGTTCTTCAGGATCATCGCAGATGCGCACATGCGAAAACACCGCGCCGCCTTTTTGCGCCAACCCGGTCATTTCGAGCACGGTGACGCCCTTGCCGTCGATGTGTGCGGCCATGCCGATCAGGGCACCGATGGTGACGACGCCCGTGCCGCCGACGCCGGTGACAAGAATTCCGTAGGGCTTTGAAGTCGATGCATAAGTCGGCGCTGGCGGGACGCCGAATGATTCATCGCCGCCACCCGAAGCGGCAAGACCGCGGCCCTTCTTTACGCCGCCGCCGAGAACCGAAACGAAGCTCGGGCAAAAGCCGTTGGCGCAGGAGTAATCCTTGTTGCAGGCGGACTGGTCGATCGCGCGCTTGCGGCCGAATTCGGTTTCCACCGGCACCACGGCGAGGCAGTTGGACTGCACGCCGCAATCGCCGCAGCCTTCGCAGACCGCCTCGTTAATGTAGAGGCGGCGCGGCGGATCGATCATCTTGCCGCGCTTCCTGCGGCGGCGCTTCTCGGCGGCACATGTCTGGTCGTAGATGATGGCCGAGACGCCCGGACATTCGCGCATCTCGCGTTGGATCGCATCGAGTTCGTCGCGATGGCGGATCGGCACGCCGTGCGGCAGATCCGGGTGGCCGTAAGCGCGCGGCGTGCCGTCGGTGACGACGACGACGTGATGGACGCCTTCGGCATGCAACTGGTGGGCGATCTGCGGCACCGACAGGTTGCCGTCGTGGGGCTGGCCGCCGGTCATGGCGACTGCATCGTTGTAGAGAATCTTGTAGGTGGCGTTGACGCCCGAGGCCACCGCCGCGCGTATTGCCAGCGAGCCGGAATGGAAGTAGGTGCCGTCGCCGAGGTTAACGAAGACATGCCGCTGTTCTGTGAAGGGAGCCTGGCCCATCCAGGCCGCGCCTTCGCCGCCCATGTGGGAGAAGGTGGCCGTGTCACGGTCCATCCACAGCACCATGAAATGGCAGCCGATGCCGGCCAGGGCGCGCGAACCTTCGGGCACGCGGGTCGACGTGTTGTGCGGGCAGCCCGGACAGAAATACGGGGTGCGCGCAATCGGAATCACGGGTGAGGCCGAGCGCTCCTTGGCCTCGATGATAGCCAGTCGGTCGCGGATGCGCGTTGAGGTGAAGTGACGGCCGATGCGGTTGGCGATGACGCGGGCGATTTGTGCCGGCGAAAGTTCTCCGGAGGCCGGCAGCAGCCAGCGGCCGTTGGGCAGCGCCCACTCGCCCTGTTCGTCGAACTTGCCGATCACGCGCGGGCGCACGTCTTCGCGCCAGTTGTAGAGTTCCTCCTTCAACTGGTACTCGATCAGCTGGCGCTTTTCTTCGACCACCAGGATTTCTTCCAGTCCTTCGGCGAAGCGGCGCACGCCATCCGATTCCAGCGGCCAGACCATGCCG
>CAIZHL010000255.1 GCA_903932755.1 uncultured beta proteobacterium | reverse complement strand
CCGCCCAGCCCCCATGCCAGATGGATGTTGGTCAATTCGACAATGGGTACCGGCAATCCGCGCGCCAGTGACTCGGCCAGAAGCGAGCCGAGCAGCACCGTGACCGCCAGGCCGCCGATCGCCATGCGCATCGCCCACAGGGTCATGCCTGTCGCCGGTGTGCGCCACAGCGCAAGCGCAACCGCGATGACGAAGCTGCCTACCGCCAGCAGAAACAGCGGAACCGCGGCAGACAGCAAGCCCGGGCGACTGAACAGGAAGCCCGCGACGAGCAGCAGCGTGGCCAGCACCAGCAAAGGTTGCACGGCGTTGGCAACCAGCCTCGGGCGCCAGACATTGCCCCCCACGGCAACGGGAATGAACTGGAACAAGGCTCCGTTCATGGCCTGGAGCATGAAGCCCAGAGCGATCAGATGAGTCAGCGCCAGCGCTTCGGGTGTCCACCGTGAAGCAAACGCGTCAGGACCCGACCATGCCAGAAGGACCCCGGCCATCACGCCGAACCATGGCGCCACCAGAAAAAAGCGGTAAGGCACGGAAATCGGCGGCGCCTGATCGAAGGAAAGATTCGGGTGCATGCCCAGAAACTTTCAGCCCGGGGCTTTGCGGATCCGGATCTCGCGCGTGCCCTCGGGCAGAACTTCCTCGGTCCAGACGTAGCCGTTGTTCCGCAGGATGTTGAACAGCGGGTGCGGCTGGCAATACAGCAGGAGCAGCAAGTCGTCGCCGTCGGCGAGATTATCCAGCGCCGCCAGGGTCCGCTCCATCGGTTCCGGCGGCTGCAACTCACGCCCGTCGATGACCGTGGTCATGGTTATTTGAGACGCTCGACCAGGGAGGCGCCGACATCCGAGGTGCCGAGGGCGTTATCGCACATCGGATACAGGATGTTTTCCTCCTTCATGTTGTGCTGCTGCATCAGGATCAGCAGGGTCTCCGCCGCACCGCCGAAGGCATCGCCGTCGCGGGACTCGACCGCGCCCTGCATCTGGGCCAACAGGTCGCGCATCTGACGGTGCTCGCCGCGCATGACTTCGGTCGGACCGGAGGTCATGCCGGTCGCCGCCTCGAAGGCCGGGAACAGAAGCTCCTCTTCGCTGGCGAAGTGTGTTTCAAGCTGTTCGTGCAGCAATTCGAAGGCTGCGGCGCCAGCCGCCCAGTCACCCTTCCCGCAGGCTTCTTCGGCGTCAGCGAATATTTCATCGCAATGCTTGTGATGCTGGAACAGCGGGGTAGTGATCGACATGGGGACAGACTCCGTTTGGACTATGCCGGATTCTGGAGGCTGCCCTACCCCTCTACATTGACCGCCGTCAAGCGCTTGACGGATTCAGTACCCCCCCCCGAATGCCAGGGGAACCGGTGCGAGAGTCAACGGACGACTGCAAACGGTGGGCCAAGCCAATGGCTCATGGCTCAAGCACATAGGTGCCGGGAGCGTCGGCCAATGCCGGAAACTTCTTTGTCGCGACGGGTGGCGCGGCCACCAGCCTGCCCGATTGCGGCTTCAGCCAGGCCATCCAGTCTTCCCACCAACTGCCATGATGCAGTTCCGCCCGCTCGCGCCAATCCTCCGGCGTATCGTGCCGTTCGGCCGCACCGACACGGTAATCACGCTTGGGCGGGCTCACCACCGGGTTGACGATGCCGAGGATGTGGCCGGAGGTCGACAAAACGTAACGGCGCGGACCGGCAACGAAGTTGTTGATGCGGAAGGTCTGCCGCCAAGGGGCAATGTGATCGTCCTCGGCCGATACAACATACAACGGCTGGGTGATCCGCCCAAGGTCGATGTTCTCGCCGGCCAGTTTCAGCGCGTCCTTCTTGATCAGCAGGTTTTCCAGGTAGAGGTTGCGCAGGTACCAGCTATGCATCGCGGCCGGCATGCGGGTCGAATCCATATTCCAGAACAGCACATCGAAGGGCGGCGGCGCCTCGCCGAACAGATAGCCGCGGACCACGTAATGCCAGACCAGGCTGTTGGAGCGCAGCAGGCGGAATGCCGAAGCCATTTCCTTGCCGTCGAGGTAGCCTTTTTCGGCCATCGACTTTTCCAGCCACTTGATGCTGCTCTCGTCGAGGAACACTTCGATGTCGCCCGGCTTGTGATAATCCACCAGCGTGGTCAACAGGGTGACCACCTCGACCGGCACATCGGCCTTCGCGTAATGCGCGTTGGCCCATGCCATCCAGGCTGCCAGCGCCGCACCGCCGATGCAGTAGCCGACGGCATGCACCTTGGCGGACCCGGAGATGCCTTGCGCGGTTTCGATGATGCGGCCGACGCCTTCCATCAGGTAGTCGTCGAAGGTGACATCGCGCATGTCCGCCGTCGGGTTCTTCCAACTGGTGATATAGACGTCGAATCCCTGGTCGACCAGAAACTTCACCATGCTCTTCTTCGCGTTCAGGTCCAGGATGTAGAACTTGTTGATCCACGGCGTAACGATGACGATGGGCGTTTCGAAAACTTTTTCGCGGGTCGGCGTGTAGTGCAGTACTTCCAGCAGCTGATTGCGGAATACCACTTTGCCGGGTGTCGTCCCCAAGTCCTTGCCGACCGTGAAATCGGTCGGCCGCGCCATCTGCACGTCACCTGCCTGGAAATCCGACACAAAATTGTTGAAGCCCTTGAGCAGGCTTTCGCCACGGGTTTCCATGGCTTTCTGCATGGCCGCCGGATTGGTCAGCAGAAAGTTGGTCGGCGCCATCGCGTTTAGCCATTTGCGCCACCAGAACGCGGCGCGGCGCCGGTCGCGATTCGACAGGCCCGGCGTGTCATAGAGCATGTCCTGCACCTGGTGGGTCATCATCAGGTACCACTCCTTGACGATGTCCCAGCTTGCGGATTCGCTCCAGACCGGATCGGCAAAGCGCGTATCGTCGGGATTGGGTGACACGACATCCTTGCTGGCCATGCCCAGCGCACGGTGCCAGGAATGCACCTGCAGTTCCCACAACCGGGCCGAGAACTCCGTCAGCGTCTCTGACATTTCCTGCGGATGCGACAACCAGGCCAACTGTGCATGCATCAGCGGGGTGGTCATCCCGATCGGGTCGACCTTGGCCTCGACCGCCTGATGCACGGCGCGCCATGCAGCTTGCGGGGTCGCTGGGGGTTTGCCTGATTTGCCGTTGCTCATGATGGATCTCCACTTCGCGGACGGTAGGCCTTGATCCGCCACCACCTCGACCCTATTGTGCCCGATGCCGCGCGGGTATAGTTCGGTCTGCTGTTGACCTTGATCAAGCTTGCTATTCGTTGGTACGCTAGGCTGATGTTATCCACCCAAAGGACCCGATCCCATGTTCAAGCACATACTCGTTCCCACCGACGGCTCGCCGCTATCATCCGACACGGTCAAGCGCGCGATCGCGTTTGCCAAGGAAACAAGCGCGAAGATCACGTTCTTTTTCGCGAAACCGGATTACCCGGTGGCCTTTTATGGCGAAGGGGCGTTGATCGACCCCACCACGCCCGACAAATTCGCTGAAATGGCCGATCAACAAGCGCGGGAGATTCTGGCCGCTCACGAATCTGCCGCAAAAGCCGAAGGCGTGGTTTGCGGATCGGTGAGTTCCGTCAGCGACATCCCCTACGAGGCCATCATTGCAGCCGCGGAAGCCGCCAGTGCCGACCTGATTTTCATGGCTTCGCACGGCCGGCGCGGATTCAGCGGCCTGCTGCTCGGCTCGGAAACACAAAAAGTACTCACCCATTCGAAGATTCCGGTCCTCGTCTACCGCTGAACGAAGGGGTACTTGCAGTCATGCTTAATTCGGCGCTGAGCACTATTCACGACGAGCACCGCTCGCTGGCCGCAGTGGTACATGGACTACGTTACCTCGTTCGCAATAGCCAGACGAAAAATGCCCCACCGGATTTTCGTGTGCTTTGGGCGATGATTTATTACCTCGACGAGTTTTCGGAGAAGCTGCATCATCCGAAAGAAAACTCCTATCTGTTCGCGAGGCTGCGCCAGCGGACGCAAGAGGCCGACAAGGTGCTGGCCGAACTCGAGCAGCAGCACAGCGCCGGCACGCAACATGTGCGCGAACTGGAACTCGCGCTGGGCCAGTACGAGGCCGGGGTTGCCGATGGACTCGACAAATTTTCCGGCGCCGTCGAAAAATTGGGCAATGAAATCCTGAAGCACATGGCTCTCGAGGAAAGCATCCTGATTCCCATGGCACGGAAATACCTTACGGCCGAAGACTGGGTCGAGATCGGCGCGGCCTTCAGTGAAAACGGCGATCCGCGCTTCGATGCCGAAACCGACCAGGAATGTCGGGATCTGTTCAGCCGCATCGTGAACCTGGCGCCACCTCCGATCGGTGTCGGCCCCGGAAGAAACAAGGCGCCGGGCCCGGGAAACTGACCCGGCCAAAGGCAGGCGTCGGGTTTTTCTAGTTTCCGGTTCCCCCGGCGGCCCCTGGATCGCTGCCCACGCCCTTGTTAACTTCCGCTGCGCTGAGTTGCAGAAACCAGGTCATCAGGCTGGACGCGGCGCAAACAATCCAGAATCCGAAAAAGCCGATCGAATAAGTAGCGATCTTCGAGAAGTGCACCGGCTCGCCGAACAGGTAGAGTTCCTGCGGATCGATCACCGTGAAAAAAATGCCTTCGGCAACTCCGGCAACGAGAAACGAAGGCCACAGCACCCACAGGATTTTTTGCATTGTTCGTCTCCCCGAGTCGGCGTTGTCCAGCCTACTTCGCGTTTTTCGCGTCTTCTTCGGCCTTCTTCCTGGCGTACACGACGAAGTAGATGCCCATGACGATCACAGCACCGATAGTGAATAGACTGAGAAGACCAATGTCGCTACCGACCAAAAGTTTCCAAGCTTCCATGACGCTATCTCCTATCTATGAAAAGTCAGTTCCGGATATCCGCCGGCGCAGGGGCCTTGCCGGGGTTGCCGATGATGGTTTCTCCGTTGGCCGGAAGGACGACATTGCCCATCAGTCGCCAGGTCTTGCCCTCATCTTCGACCAGGACCAGCCAATGCCCTGCGGCCGGCAATCGCACTTCGCCTGAATACGTGTCGCCATTGCGCAACAGGACGCGAGACTGGTCGAGACCGGCACGGGTCGGATGCGAGATCGTCAGAAGCAGGGTTGGCGGCATCACGAACCCCGGGTCGCCGGCTTGCAGCCGCACCGACAGGGTCTCCATCGCAATCCGCACACCTGCGCGCAGGCCGCTTTTCACCGCACGCTCGCTTTGCGCGATGGTCTGGTTGGCAGCCAGGCCTTTCCGGTAATAGTCGTCGGTTACCAGGCCATCGTTGCTCTTGACGGCAAGCCATGCCGTATAAATGCCGGCAATGACCACGATGAAAGGCCCCGCCGCCAGAATCCACGGCCAGGGTTCGCGGTACCAGGGTCGAGCGACTGTCGAATCCATTTTTTCTTTCTTCATGGTTGCAGGAAGCTGGCCTTTTCATGCACAGCCACTTTTTCGTCGGCCAGAGACTTCACGTCGAAGAATATCTGGTTCGACCCCTTCTTCCCCGAGTCTGGAGGCACCCTAACCTGTACCGCAAAACTTCTTGAACCCGCCGCCGGAACCTCGATGATCCGATCGCCGACCATTTCTATGCCCTGCAAGCCGGACACGCTGACCGCGTAGCGATGCGGGGCCTCGGAGACATTTATCACATGTAACCGGTACACGTTCTCCGTGAGTCCGCCCTCGACCTCGCGTGCCAGGGTTGCCCGGTCACGGATAACGTCCACGCGCAATGTCGGCTTGGTTGCAATGCCCCAGACAAAAGCGATACAAACCGCCGCCAGAATCGCCGAATAAATGATTACCCGCGGCCGCACCACGTGGCCGATGATTTCCTTCCAGCCCCAGTGCGCTTCGATCGCATGCTCGGTGGAGTAGCGGATCAGACCCTTGGAATAATCCATCTTGACCATCACCTGGTCACAGGCATCGATGCAGGCGGCACAGCCGATGCACTCATATTGGAGACCCTTGCGGATGTCGATGCCGGTCGGGCAAACCTGAACGCAGATGCCGCAGTCCACGCAATCGCCCTTTTCGATCGCTTTCGGATCGACCCCTTTTTTTCGCGCACCACGCGGCTCGCCGCGTTCGGTGTCGTAGGTAATCGTCAGCGTGTCGGGATCGAACATTACGCCCTGAAAGCGGGCATAGGGACACATGTGCTTGCACACCTGTTCGCGCATGTGCCCGGCGAACAAATAAGTGAATGCGCCGTAGAAAAGCATCCAGAAGGTTTCCCACGGCCCCAACGAAAAGCTCCAAACCGATCCCCACAAGGTCTGGATCGGTGTGAAATAACCAACGAAGGTAAAGCCCGTCCAGAATGACAACAGCGCCCATGATCCATATTTCGCGCTGCGCAGCCAGAGCTTGCGGGCATTCAGTGGTGAGGCATCGAGCTTGATGCGCGCATTGCGCTCGCCCTCTATCTTCTGTTCGATCCAGGTGAAGATCTCAGTGTAGACCGTCTGCGGACAGGCATAGCCGCACCAAAGGCGGCCTCCGACGGCGGTAAACAGGAACAGCGAATACGCCGAAATGATCAACAGGACTGCAAGAAAAATCACGTCCTGCGGCCAGAAGACCATTCCGAAAATGTAGAACTTGCGCTCCACCAGATCGAACAGCACCGCTTGCCGCCCGTTCCATGGCAGCCAACACATTCCGTAAAAAATCAGCTGGGTGAACCAGACCATCGTCCAGCGCCAAGTGGCGAAGATGCCGCTCACCGCGCGCGGATGAACCTTTTGATGAACTTCGTAAAGGCTCTCTTCGACGAAGCTCGGCTTGCTCTCCGGCGGTTGTGTGGTAGGGCCTGACGCCATGATTATCGTATTACTATATTCTTATAGACCCGTGCAAAAAGTCCCCGGCACGTATGCCGGGGGAGTCCATTCAGTTTACTTCTTTTCTGCGGGTGCCGCTGCGGCCGGGACGGCGACGGGAGCGTCTTTCCCGCCGCCGCCAAGTCCATAGACATAGGCGGTCAGCAGGTGTACCTTGGCATCACCGAGGAATTCGCCGAATGCAGGCATGCGATTGACGCGGCCTTTGGTGATGGTCTCGATGATGACATCCTCGGAAGCGCTGTAGAGCCAGACCTTGTCAGCCAGGTTCGGCGCCACGCCAACCATGCCGAGGCCTTCAGGACCATGGCAGGCCGCACATGCCTGACCGAACAATTCCTTGCCGCGCTGGGCACGAATCGAATCGGTCGCCAGTCCGGAGAGGGAGCGTACATAGCTGGCGATGTCCTTGATCTGGTCGCCATTCAGGTCAGGCTTGACACCCTTGGCCGGCATCATTGCATCGCGACCCTTGAGGATGGATTCCTTGATCTGCTCCGGCGTGCCGCCAAACAGCCAATCGTTGTCAGTCAGATTGGGGAATCCGCGCGCACCCTTCGCATCCGAACCGTGGCACTGCGAACAGTAGGTCAGGAACAGGCGCTGGCCCATTTCCTTTGCTTCGCTGTTGGCTGCCACGGTCATGATGTCCT
>CAIZHL010000254.1 GCA_903932755.1 uncultured beta proteobacterium | reverse complement strand
CTGCCATCTGGATGCAGTCGAATTCGATGTCGACCGCGCGGCGGTTGCCGCGGCGGCAGTCCAGGCGGGTGTCGGCCTGATCGTGGTGCCGGCGGTGGAGCGCGCCAACTTCGGCGCCGTGGCTTCGGTCTGTCGCGAACATCAGGGCTGTGGCGCGGCCTATGGCATCCACCCCATGTACGTGCAGCGGGCGCGTGAGGCCGACCTCGATGCCCTGCGCGAAACCATTCTGCGCGAGCAACCGCTGGCGGTGGGGGAAATCGGCCTCGACCAATTCGTCCACGAACGCGATGATGCGCAGCAGGAGTTTTATTTCAGCGCCCAGTTGCAAATCGCCCGCGACAACAGTCTGCCGGTATTGCTGCATGTGCGGCGCGCCATCGATCAGGTGCTCAAGGCCTTGCGTCGGTGCCGGGTGCCGGGCGGCATCGCCCATGCCTTCAACGGCAGCCGGCAGCAGGCCGATGAATTCATCAAGCTCGGATTCAAACTCGGCTTCGGCGGCGCCATGACCTTTCCCCGCGCCAGTCGCATCCGCGAACTGGCCGCCACCCTGCCTCTGGATTCCATCGTGCTCGAAACCGATGCGCCGGACATTCCTCCCGAGTGGAAAGTCGGCGAGCGCAACACGCCGGATCAGTTGCCGCGCATCGCCCTGGCGCTGGCCGGCTTGCGCGGCATTGATGTCGAAGAGGTGGCCGCGGCCACCACGCAAAACGCGACGGCGGTTCTTCCCCGGCTGGCACGGATACACTAGACTTCTTACACCCCCGCAACCCACCTCAAACAGGAGCCATCCATGAGCACTACCATTACCCTGCGCGGCACTCCCCTACGCGTCGACGGCGACCTTCCGGTCGTCGGAGCCAAGGCGCCCGATTTCAAGCTGACCAGCGGCGCCCTCGCGGAAGTTTCGCTCAAGGACTTCGCCGGCAAGCGCAAGGTCTTCAACATCTACCCCAGCATCGACACGCCGACCTGCGCGACCTCCACCCGCAAGTTCAACGAGGCCGCCGGAAAACTGGCCAACACCGTCGTGCTCTGCGTCTCCGGCGACCTGCCGTTCGCCGCCAAGCGCTTCTGCGAGTTGGAAGGCCTGGCCAATGTGTCGCACCTGTCGACCTTCCGCAACCCCGAATTCATGAAGGCCTGGGGCGTCGCCTTCGCCGAAGGCCCGCTGCTCGGCCTCACGGTGCGCGCCGTGGTCGTGGTCGACGAGAACGACAAGGTCATCCACGCCGAGATGGTGCCGGAAATCGCGCAGGAGCCGAATTACGATGCGGCGCTGAAGGCGCTGGGCTGATCTTTACCGGCAACCGGCGTGTCGCCAGCGCCGATTTTTTGAAAGCAAAAACGGGAGCCGCGGCTCCCGTTTTTTTACGCCGACGCCTTGTTGGCGCGCTTGCGTTCGATTTCCGTGAGGAAGCGCTTGCGCAGGCGGATCGATTTCGGCGTGATCTAGACCAACTCGTCGTCGGCGATGAATTCGACGGCCGATTCGAG
>CAIZHL010000253.1 GCA_903932755.1 uncultured beta proteobacterium | reverse complement strand
CAGGCCCTTGGCCGGACCGGTCTTGGCCGGTTCTGTCTTCAGGCGCGGCGGCAGGTCGTCGTCCTTGGCGGTGAAGCCGGCGGCATTGTTGAACAGGCGTTCCATGTTCCAGATCCGCTCGCCGAGATCAGCCAGTTTCTCCATGCTCCAGCCGCCTTCGCAGGCGGTGTCGACCTGGGTCTGCAGGTCGGCCAGGGTCCAGGCGAAGGTGGTGAACACGCAGGTACCGGAGGAATCGAAGGCGCCGGTGGCGTCCTGGAAGGCCTTGAGCAGCTCGGGCTTTCCCTCGGTGGCATGCGGATCGGTCTTGACCGGGATGCCGAACACTTCGGAGGCGACGGTGTAGCCGCGCAGGTGGCAGGCGCCGCGATTCGACGTGGCGTAGCCCAGGCCGATGCCCTGGATGCCGCGCGGATCGTAGGCGGGAAACTCCTGGCCCTTGACCGTCATCGACAGCTCGGGATGGCCATACTTCTCCGTCAGGCGCTTCGAACCAAGTCCGAGCTCCTTGCCGAAGCCGCGCCCCTCGGCAGTCATGTGGGCAAAGTCGATCAGGGCCTGGGCCGAACCGAAGGGCGACTCGACACCGAGTTGCTCCTTGGTCAGGACGCCCATGGTGAACAGCTCCATGACGGCGGCGACGGTGGCGCCGAAGGTGATCGGATCCATGCCGTCTTCGTTGCAGATGAAGTTGGCGACGGTCAGCGCATCGAGGTCATTGACGCCGTTGGCGGCGCCCAGCGACCACGCGTTCTCGTATTCGAGTCCGCCCGAAGCGCCCCAGTACTTGGGACTATTGACGACGCTGAAGTGACCCTTGTCCACCTGCGAGATGCGCCCGCAGGCGATGGTGCAGCCGAAACAGGCGTTGTTGGTGACGAGGTTGGCTTTGCCGTCGGTGGGCCGCTTTTCGTGCATGGCTTCGCCCGAGATGTCGCGCGCGCCTTCGAACTGCACTTCGCGCGCGTTGCGCGTCGGCAGCGCGCCCATTTCGTTGATGACGTTCATCAGCACCTGCGTGCCGTACTTGGGCAAGCCCTGGCCGGTCACGGGATGGTCGGCGAGGACCTTCTTGGCGGCGACGGTGGCGGCCATGAAGCCCTTGAAGTCCTTTATGCCAGAGACGCCGAGGGTGCCGCGCACGGCGACGGCCTTGAGGTTCTTCGAACCCATCACGGTGCCGACGCCGGAGCGGCCGGCGGCGCGGTGCAGGTCATTGACCACGCAGGCATACAGCACGCCGTTCTCGCCGGCGCAGCCGATCGAGGAGACGCGGACCTGCGGGTCCTGATGCGTCTTCTTGATGATCTCTTCGGTGTCCCAGGTGGTCTTGCCCCAGAGGTGGGATGCGTCCTTCAGTTCGGCCTTGTCATTCTCGATCGACAGATAGACGGGCTTCGCCGATTTGCCTTCAAAAATGATCATGTCCCAGCCGGCCATCTTCAGTTCGGCGCCAAAGTAGCCGCCGGAGTTCGAGCAGGCGATGGCGCCGGTCAGCGGTCCCTTGGTGATGATCGAGTAGCGACCGCCGGTGGATGCCATGGTGCCTGTGAGCGGCCCGGTGGCCATGATCATCTTGTTGTCCGCCGAGAGCGGATCGACCTTGGGGTCGACTTCCTCGATGAAGTACTTGGTGGCCAGCCCGCGCTGGCCGAGGTATTGCTGAGCCCACTCCATGTTGAGGGGTTCGGATTTGCAGCTGCCCTTGCTCAGGTCAACGCGGAGGATTTTACGTGCCCATCCCATGTCAGTCTCCTTAGGCGCTGGCGCGCGGTTGAGTGTCGGTCTTGCCAGCCCACTGGCGCATTTTGTCGAGCCCGGTCCAGTCGGCGTCGACGTAGGTGATGGCACCGGTGGGACAAGCCGTGGCGCAGGCCGGGTCGCCGCCGCAGAGGTCGCATTTCTGCACCTTGCCGGAGTCGGCGACGTAATTGACCGTGCCGAAGGGGCAGGCGATGGTGCACACCTTGCAGCCGACGCAGACATCCTCATGCACCACCTTGGCGCCGGTCGCCGCGTCGATGCGGATGGCATCGACCGGACAGGCCGTCATGCACCAGGCGTCGGCGCATTGCGTGCAGGTGTAGGGCACCTTGCGCCCTTCGTGCTCGAAGCTGAAGACCTTGATCCGCGACTTGGAGGGATTGAACATGCCGTAGTTCTCGTACGAACAGGCCATCTCGCATTGCAGGCAGCCTGTGCATTTGTTGGGGTCGATGTGCAACGATTTCTGCATGATTTCTCCTCTTCTGGTTATTGCCGGATATGCGAACAGCTGCCTATTCTAGGCCGCCAAAAAACCTGATACGGAATCTTTCGATGCTGCACTGCGCCATACAAAGCTCCGGCGGGTTAGCCCAGCAAAAACTCCCGAACCGGCGCCACCTGCTCGGCGGACATCAGCATCGGCGCATGGCCGACACCGGGCACTTCAACCAGTTTCGCGCGCGGCCCGCGCCCGGTCATCTGCAGCGCCGTCTCGTGCGTCAGCAAGTCGGAGCTTTCTCCGCGCAAGAGCAGGGTCGGACAGGCAACGCCGTCATACAGCGGCCACATCTCGACATCCTTGTCGGCCCCCGCCGCCTGCATTTCGCGAAAGGCCTGGGCGATGCCCGGATCGTAGGCAAACTCGACCTTGCCGTCGGCGGCGGTGCGCGTCACGTGCTGCGTCAGGTGGCGCCACTGTTCATCGGAAAATTGGCCGAAGGTCGCCGAAACCAGACGCACGAAGGCTTCCGCCTGTTCGATGCCGTCGAAGCGCGGCGCGACACCGAGATAGGTACCGATGCGCGCCAGGGAAACCGCCGTGATCACCGGGCCGACGTCGTTCAGCACCAGCCGCGCGATCGGCGTTTCCGGCTGGCAGGCCAGCGCCATGCCGATCAGGCCGCCCATCGAGGTCCCGACCCAGTCGACGCTTTCGACATTCAGCTTCGCCAGCAGGTTCGTCATGTCGGCGCAGTACTGCGGAATCGCGTACAGGGACTTGTTGCGCAGCCAGTCGCTGCGTCCGCGCCCCGCCACATCGGGGCAGACCACCCGGTAGTCGGCCGCCAGCGCCTGCGCCAGGAAATCGAAATCGCGCGAGCAACGCGTCAGGCCATGGACGCAGACCAGCACCTTCGGGTTTTCGGCATCGCCCCATTCCACATAGGCCATGTGATGAAAGCCGGCGGCACTCAGGCACTTCACTTTTCCTTCACGCATTTGCATGAAACCTCTCCTTTGGGAAAGCGCTGAATAAGACGTCACACCGGCGAAAGCCGGTGTCCAGCGCCATGCTTTCCTGGATTCCGGCTTTCGCCGGAATGACGAATTTGTACTTGTTCCGGACTTGCTTAGCGCGGCACAATCGGGCTCTCCTGCATCACTGCGATCTGCTCGCGCAGTTCGAGTATCCGCTCTTCCCAGTAGCGATTGGTGGCGAACCACGGAAACGCGGCGGGAAAGGCCGGATCGTTCCAGCGCCGCGCCAGCCAGGCCGAATGATGCATCAGGCGCAGCGT
>CAIZHL010000252.1 GCA_903932755.1 uncultured beta proteobacterium | reverse complement strand
GGCATCTTTTGGCAGTAGTTCGATCGCGTAGCGCTCGACCCGCGGCTGTCCCTTGCCGGCATCGACCAGTTCAACCATCTTGACGGCGGTCGAACTGATATCCACACCGATCAGCGGGCGTAGCTTCGGGTCAAAGATCGACTTCAGGGCTGCGACATCGATCTGCAAAGGATTTTCCCTTTAAAAATATTGCGTTACAAGCTATACAGATAATTTACTTCAGATGCTAGCAGCAACTATATCGACTGTAAAGCAAAATTATTAACACTTGGCTTGCGAAGCGTGTCTTCAGCACCACAGCTATAATTGCCCGCGCCGCCTTCCACCCAGTCCATCCGTGCCCATTCCCACCCTGCCCACCCCTGCTCGCTGGGTGTTGTATTTCCTGCTCCTGATCGGCGGCGCCATATTAAGCGTGGCCGCCTTGGCCGGAATCGTATTGCTTCTGGCTTATCCCCAGCTGCCCTCGGTGGAGGTGCTGACCGACTATCAGCCGAAAATCCCACTGCGCGTTTACTCCAGCGACAACCACCTGATCGGCGAATTCGGCGAGGAGCGGCGCAACTTCGCACTCATCAAGGACGTTCCCGCCGTAATGACGCAGGCGATACTCGCGGCCGAAGACGAGCGCTTTTACCAGCATCCCGGCATCGACACGCTGGGCGTATTGCGCGCAGCGTATTCCAATTTCGTCGGCGGCGGCAAGCGCCAGGGCGCATCAACCATCACCATGCAGGTCGCACGCAACTTTTTCCTTTCCAGTGAAAAGACCCTGACCCGCAAACTTTACGAGATGTTACTGGCTTTCAAAATCGAGAACAATCTGGGAAAGGACCAAATCCTCGAGATCTATATCAACCAGATTTACCTCGGACAACGGGCTTACGGCTTCTCGGCCGCAGCGCAGATCTACTTTGGCAAGGCATTGAAGGAGGTCAGCGTCGCCGAGGCGGCGATGCTCGCCGGACTGCCGAAAGCGCCCTCGGCCTACAACCCGGTCGCCAATCCGAAGCGTGCCCAATTGCGGCAGCGCTATGTCCTGCGCCGAATGCATGAGTTGAATTTCATCAACGATGCGCAATTGAAGTCCGCACAAGCGGAAGCCCTGCACGTCAAGCGCGACGTCAATGACTTCGGCGTCCGCGCCGAGCATGTTGCCGAGATGGCACGCCAGATCGCCGTCGAACGGTATCCCGACGAAGTCTACAACCGCGGCCTGCGAGTGATCACCACAATCAATCGCGGCGAACAGCAGGCGGCCTACCTGGCGCTGCGCCGCGGCGTCCTGGACTACGACAGGCGCCACGGCTATCGGGGCGCCGAAGCCTACATCGACATGAAGGACATCGGCCCGGACCAGGACGAGGAACTGGAAGAGCGCCTGTCCGAGTACGACGACAGCGACGACCTGCTGCCCGCCATCGTCCTCGAGGCCGGCCCCAAGCTGGTTCGCGCCTATCTGCGCGGCGGCGAGGTGCTCAAGATCTCAGATGACGGGCTCAAGTTTGCAGCGCGCATGCTGGACGACAAGGCCGCGCCCAACAAGCGCATCCGACGCGGCGCCGTGATCCGGGTACAAAGATACGAGAAGGGCTGGCAGATTCTCCAGCTGCCCGAAGTGGAAGCGGCCTTCGTCGCCGCCAGCCCGGTCGACGGCGCGATCAGGGCGCTGGTCGGCGGTTTCGATTTCAATCGCAACAAGTTCAACCACGTCACGCAGGCGTGGCGCCAGCCCGGATCCAGCTTCAAACCCTTCATCTACTCCGCCGGCCTCGAGAAGGGTTACACGCCGGCCTCGGTGATCGCCGACGAGCCGGTCTCGATTTCGGCCGAAGAAACCGGTTCCCAGGCCTGGGAACCGAAAAACTATGACGGCAAGTACGAAGGTCCGATGAGCCTGCGCACCGCCCTGGCGAAGTCGAAGA
Organism: uncultured beta proteobacterium; assembly: GCA_903932755.1. GTDB lineage: Bacteria > Pseudomonadota > Gammaproteobacteria > Burkholderiales > Rhodocyclaceae > Sulfuritalea. Next base: position 331 of record CAIZHL010000252.1, on the reverse strand, counting down.
ACATGGTATCGATCCGCCTGCTGCGCTCCATCGGCACCCAGTACGCGCAGGACTACATAACGCGATTCGGCTTTGATGCCGACAAGAATCCGCCGTACCTGACCCTGGCGCTTGGCGCCGGCGCCGTGACGCCGTGGCAGCATCTTGCGGCCTATTCGATCTTCGCCAACGGCGGCTACCGCATCACGCCTTACATCGTGCGTCAGATCGTCGATGACAAGGGTACGGTACTGGCGGCGATGCAGCCCTCGCTGGCGGGCGACGAGTCGTTGCGCGCGATCGATGCGCGCAATGCCTGGCTGATGGATTGGATGATGCACGACGTGGTACG
>CAIZHL010000251.1 GCA_903932755.1 uncultured beta proteobacterium | reverse complement strand
GACTTCATGAAGGCCTACGAGATGAGCTATACGGTGCTGCTGGCCAAGTCAGGCGGCATCGAACTGATGCAGGCGCTGGGCAACACGCGCGCCGGCCTGCCCTTCACCGTAGCCATCGGACCGAACGGCAACATCGTCGCCAGCAAGCTTGGCGCCATGAACCGCGCCGAACTCGACGCCGCCGCCGAGGCGGCGCTGAAGTAGCCCGCAGGGTCCCGATGCAGACAAGAAGCCTACTCGACAACAGCTTCGGCAACCAGGCCGTAAGTCCGGCCGAGCGGCGGCAGCGCATCGGTGTCGTCTTCGATGCCATTGCGCCGCGTTACGACCTGATGAACGACCTGATGAGCTTCGGCATCCACCGCTTGTGGAAGCGCACGCTGGCAAGACGGGTGGCGGGCGTGAAGGGTCTCGCGGTCGATCTCGCCGGCGGCACCGGCGACGTGGCGCGCCTGCTGGTCGATGGGCGGCGCCAGGTGGTGATCTGCGATCCGAGCCTGCCGATGATGAGGGCGGGGAAGGTGCGCGGGCATGCCGGGCTGACCTGGCTCGCGGGCGAGGCCGAGAATCTGCCCTTTGCCGACGCCAGCGTGGACCTGCTGACGGTCGCCTTCGGTCTGCGCAACGCCACGCATCTCGGGTCGGCCCTGGCCGAGATCCGGCGCGTGCTGAAGCCCGGCGGCCGGTTTGTTTGCCTGGAGTTTTCGCGCCCGGAGGCCTTGCTGGCGCCGTTCTACGATCTCTATTCGTTTCTGGTGATTCCGCGCCTGGGTGCGCTGGTGGCGCGGGAGCCGCTGGCCTACCAATACCTGGTCGAGTCAATCCGGCGCTTCCCGGACCAAACGGATTTCGCTGCACTGATGGCGCAGACCGGCTTCGCCGGCGTGCATTGGGAGAACGTATCCTTCGGCATCGCCTGCCTTCATTTTGGAACCCGCCCGCATGAGACCTGAACTGCCTCCCGCCGTTTTCACAGCGCCCCCGACCGGCTGGCGCGTCTGGTGGACCGCCGCCCGGCCGCGCACCCTGAGCATTGCGGCGACTCCGGTCCTGGTTGGCACGGCACTGGCGCTGGCCGAGGGCGCCGCGCCGGTCTGGTTTGCAATGTTTGCCGCGCTGTGCTGCGCGGTATTTATCCAGGTCGGCACTAACCTGCACAACGATGCCGCCGATTTCGAGCGCGGCACCGACCAGCCCGACCGCATTGGCCCGCTGCGCGTCACCGCCGCAGGATGGGTGAGCCCGGCGGCGGTGCGCCGCGCGGCCGCGATCAGCTTTGCGCTGGCCCTGGTGCTGGGCTTCTATCTGGTGCGGGTCGGCGGCTGGCCGATCCTCGCTGCGGGAATTGCCTCGCTCGTGGCGGGCTGGTCCTATTCGGGCGGGCGGCATCCGGTTTCCCATACGCCACTGGGCGAACTGTTCGTCCTGGTATTTTTCGGCCTGGTCGCCGTCGCCGGCAGCCACTGGCTGCAACTCGGCGCCTGGTCGGCAAACGCCTGGTTGGCGGGGATCGTGGTCGGCCTGCCGGCGGCGGCGGTCCTGCTGGTGAACAACTACCGCGACCTGGAACAGGATAGGCGCGCCGGCCGCCGCACCCTGGCCGTGCTGCTCGGCCGCGCGCGCGCCCGGCGGGTCTATTTCGTTTTGATGACGATGCCATTTCCGGTGATGCTCGGCCTGGCGCTGAACGGACGGCCCGGCGCCGCGCTCGGCCTGCTGGCCCTGCCATTCTGCCTGCTGTTGTGCCGGCGCCTCGCCGCTACCACGCCGGGACCGGCGCTCAACCTGTTGCTGGCGGCCACCGCGCGCGCCGGCTTTGTCACGGCCGCGCTGCTGGCGCTGGGTCTCCTGATGTTCTGATCCTGCCTCGTCTCGTCATGAAAATTTCCTTCAATTCCATCGTCATTGTGTTCGCCGGCCTGTCAGCCGCCATGTCAGTACATGGCGCGGGGGCGGCCGATTTCAGCGACACCGTACTGGCCTATCGCTACGGCGAAAAGTTTACCGAGCCGGCGAGGCCGCACGACATCAGCAAGGACATCCTGACGCTGGCCCACGTCAATAGCGGCCGCAGTGGCCTCCACGCACTGAGCCTGGAAGGCCGCTATTCCGATCGCAACGATCCGCAGAAGGCCTCGACCGACGGCGCCACCGAATACCTGTTCAACTACCGTTACCAGCTTGCTGCGGCACAGGTAGAGGGCCAGCCGCTGGCCTTCGGTCCGGTGCGCGACATGGCCCTGATGGCCGGTATCGACCTGACCACCAAGGACACGCTGTTCGCCCCTCGCAAACGGGCCTGGATGGTCGGCCCGACGCTCAAGCTCGACGTGCCCGGTTTTCTCGACCTGGCACTGCTGTACTACAAGGAGCGCAACCACAAGGGCATCCCCGGCACGCCGCGTCCCGATACGGAATTTGACGGTACCTGGCTGCTCAACGTGATGTGGGGCATTCCCTTCCAGGCCGGCCCGCTGCCTGCCGTTTTTCAGGGCATGTTCAACCGTCTCGGCGACAAGGGCGACGACTTCAACTACCGGCCGACAGCCGGCGAAACCCTGCTG
>CAIZHL010000250.1 GCA_903932755.1 uncultured beta proteobacterium | reverse complement strand
GCCGTCGCCAGCATCGACTACGAGGCCCCGCCGCCGCTGTTCTCCGTCGGCGAATCGCGGCCCGTCGCCAGCTTCCATTTCGCCAACCTGCGCGGCGAGCAGGCAGCGCGGCCGGCCGGCGCGGTCAAGGCGCTGCAGTGCCCGGCCTGCGGCGGCGCCATCGGCATCCATGACAAGGCGGTGCAAAGCGTCGCCTGCCCGTCCTGCCTCAGCGTGCTCGAACCCGCCAACGAAAGCCTGCGCATCCTGCAAAAGGCCGCGGCCGCGGCGCGCATCGAGCCGCTGATCCCGCTCGGCAGCGTCGGCCGCTTCTTCGGCAGCGACTGGACCGTGATCGGCTTCCAGCAGCGCGTCATCAGCGTGGACGGCACCGACTACCCCTGGCAGGAATTCCTGCTGCACCACGCGGAGGAAGGCTTTCGCTGGCTGGTCGAATCGACCGGGCACTGGAGCTGGGTCAGCCCCGTCACGCGGCCGCCGCAGTATCACACCGGCTTGCCGACGACGATCTACAACGGCGAGATCTTCACGCGCTTCTCGGCGGGTTCCGCCGTGACGCGCTACGTCATCGGCGAATTCACCTGGAAGGTCAAGGTCGGAGAGACCTGGGAACTCGTCGATTTCGTCGCCCCGTCGAAAATGCTCAGCCGCGAGGCCAGCCACAGCGAGTCCACCTGGTCGCTCGGCGATTACCTGTCCACCGATGAAGTCGCCGCCGCCTTCAAGCTGAAAACCCCGCTGCCGGCGCCGGTCGGCATCGCCATGAACCAGCCCAATCCGCGCCGGGAAAGCCATCGCAGCGTCTGCCGCGGGTTCTGGAAATTCGCCGCGCTGGCGGTCTTCGCGCAACTGCTGTGGATCTTCATCCTGGGCGGGCGCACGCTGCTCGACCAGCGCCTGGTGTTCTCGCCGCAGAACGACGAACCCGTCACGACGCAAACTTTCCAGCTCGACGGCAAGGCCCGCAACGTGGTGCTGCGGCACGACACCGACCTCGACAACAACTGGCTCGGGCTGACCCTGACCCTGGTCGAAAAGAACAGCGGCAAGGCCTGGCTGGCGCAGACTGAAGTCGCCTACTGGCACGGCTCGGACGGCGGCGAAAGCTGGAGCGAGGGTGACCGCGTCAAGGAACTGGAGTTCCGCGACCTGCCGCCCGGCAGCTACTACTTCGTCATCGATCCGGAAATCTCCGCCGAAAAGCCGGTCGCCGTCGCCGCCCGCGTCAAGGTCATCCGCGACCAGGCGGCCTGGAGCAACTTCTTTTTCCTGCTGATCTTCCTCGCCCTGTTCCCGATGGTCAGCCGCCACCGGGTGCAGGTCTTCGAAGCCGAGCGCTGGAAGGACGCCGACTTCATGTCCACCGGCGCCGATTTCGATTCCGGCGGAGGCGATGACTCGGGAGATGACGACTGATGTCCCGCCTCGCCATGATCATGAGCATCGCCGCCTTCGCGGTGTTCAACTACGGCCAGTACATCGGCTGGAGCCTGTTCAGCGAAAGCGCCGACGCCCAGCCGCTGCGCTCGTCGAATGCGGCGCGGGCGTACCACAAATGAGCGCAGAACTCCCGCTGACGGCCGCACACCCGAAAGGACCCACATGCAGATCCTGCTGATCGCCGGCATCGGCTTCGCCATCGTCGCGGTGCTGTTCGCCCTGCAAAACAACGTGCCGGTGACGGTGAGTGTTTTCGCCTGGAGCTTCAGCGGCTCGCTGGCGCTGGTGCTGCTGCTGGCACTCGGCCTCGGCGCCCTGATCGCCGGCCTGGTCACCTCGCCGGCAATGATCGGCAGCCAATGGACGGGCAAGCGCCTGAAGCGCCAGGTGGCCAGCCTCGAAGAACAGAATCGCGACCTGCAGCGGCGGCTCGCCGAACTCGACGCGCAGCTCGAATCCCTGCTCGCGGCACAGGCGCTGGCCCCCGGCGCCTTGATCGACACGACAAAATCCTGAAGGCAAAAAGTCGGCGCTGGCGGGACGGCGACCTGCGTCGCGTCCCAGCAGCGACGACAGCGCCACCGACCCCGACATGCAACGTCCCCTGCTGGTTTCCGTTTTCATCGTCGCCTCCTGCGG
>CAIZHL010000249.1 GCA_903932755.1 uncultured beta proteobacterium | reverse complement strand
GTACGCGAGAAGGAAGTCACGCAGTTCGACGTCGAGCGTGCCATCGAGGCCGCCAATGCGACGTCGATTTCGGCCGACGACCAGATCCTGCACACGCTGGTGCAGGAGTTCATCGTCGACGGCCAGGATGGCGTCAAGGAGCCGATCGGCATGGACGCCAAGCGGCTCGACGTCAAGGTGCATCTGGTCACCGGGGCGGTGACGGCAGTGCAGAACATCGTCAAGTGTGTTCATCGCTGCGGCCTGGAGGTGGTCGACCTGGTGTTGCAACCGCTGGCCTCCGGCTACGCGGTGCTGACCGAGGACGAAAAAGACGTCGGCGTCTGCCTGGTCGACATCGGCGGCGGCACCACCGACGTTGCCGTCTTCGTGCATGGCGCGATCCGCCATACCGCGGTGATCCCGATCGCCGGCGACCAGCTCACCAATGACATCGCCATTGCCCTGCGCACCTCGACCCAGGATGCCGAGGACATCAAGATCCGCTACGGCGTCGCCCTGCAGCAGCTGGCCAATGCCGAAGACATGATCGAGGTGCCTGGCGTCGGCGACCGGCCGTCGACCCAGCTTTCGCGCCAGACCCTGGCCGGCTTCATCCAGCCGCGCGTCGAGGAAATCTTCCAGCAGGTGCAGGAGGAACTCCAGCGCAGCGGCAAGGAGCGCCTGCTGCGTGCCGGCATCGTCCTGACGGGCGGGGCGGCACAGATGCCCGGCATGACCGAACTGGGCGAAGAGATTTTTCACACGACGGTGAAGCTGTCGATGCCGCATTACGAAGGCAATCTGCGCGATTACGTACGCAATCCGCGCTATTCGACGGCGATGGGTTTGTTGCAGGAAGGGGTGGCGCAGCGCCACCGTGGCATGAGGGTGCAAAGCCCGAAGAGCTTCGGGCAGGTTCTGGCACGGATGCGGACGTGGTTTTCCCGGAATTTTTGAAGTGGTTGGTCTTTTCAGGAGGCGAAAATGTTTGAACTAGAGGAAGTGGCGACACAGGAAGTGGACATGAATTCGACGGTCATCAAGGTCGTCGGCGTTGGCGGCGCCGGCGGCAATGCGGTCGATCACATGATCCGCGAGGGCGTCAGCGGCGTCGAATTCATCTGCTGCAACACCGACGCCCAGGCGTTGAAGAAGAGCAGTGCCCATGTCAAGCTCCAGCTCGGCCCGGGGCTCGGCGCCGGCGGCAAGCCGGAAAAGGCCCGCGAACTCGCGGTGCTGGATCGCGAACGCATCGCTGATGCGCTGCGCGGCGCGCACATGGTCTTCATCACGGCCGGCATGGGCGGCGGCACCGGTACCGGCGCCGGGCCTGTGGTGGCGGAGGTGGCGCGGGATCTCGGCATCCTGACCGTGGCCGTGGTGACCAAGCCCTTCGAATACGAAGGCAGGCGCAAGCGGCTCGCGGAAGAAGGTGTCACCGAGCTTGCCAAACATGTCGATTCGCTGATCGTGATCCTCAACGAGAAGCTGGAAGAAGTGCTCGGCGAGGAGATCAGCTACCTCGAAGCCTTCAAGACGGCCGACAACGTGCTGCGCAATGCGGTGGGCGGCATTGCGGAAATCATCAACGTGCCGGGCCTGGTCAACGTCGACTTCGAAGACGTGCGCACCGTGATGGGCGAAATGGGCAAGGCCATGATGGGTTCCGCCGTCGCCGCCGGCGTCGACCGGGCCCGCATCGCCGCCGAGGGCGCGGTCGCCAGTCCGCTGCTCGAGGGCATCGAACTGTCAGGCGCCCGCGGCGTGCTGGTCAACATCACCGCCAGCAGCACGCTCGGGCTGAGGGAGTACAAGGAAGTGATGAAGACCATCCGCACCTACACCGCACCCGAAGCCACGGTGATCTGCGGGACCGTTTTCGACGAAGGCATGGAAGACCAGTTGCGGGTCACCGTGGTAGCCACCGGCCTCGGTCTCGCCGCTTCGCGCGAGGGCGCGAAGCCGAAGATGACCGTGGTCGAGCCCTTCATGCGCGGCACCGGAACCGATGGAATGCCGGTTTACGAGACCGGGGCGGTCGCCGGAATCGACCTGTCCAGCGTGGCGAGCGGGCGCGGTACGGCCTTGCGCAATCCGCAGGCGCAGGCCATGGTCGATTCGGGCGTCGACAAGTACGACATTCCGGCCTTCCTGCGTCGCCAGTCGGACTGAGAGGCCTGCTACCGCCATGCCGGCCAGTCGGGGCCTCCTCCCGGCTGGCCGGGCATGCGTGGTAAAATTGTCGCTCCGCACCATTTGCTTTCCATAGTCACACCATGCTTCGTCAGCGCACCCTGAAATCTGTCATCAAGGCTACCGGCGTCGGTCTTCATTCCGGCGTCAAGGTGACGCTCGTGCTGCGCCCGGCGCAACCTGACACCGGCGTCGTGTTCCGTCGCGTCGACCTGAGTCCGCCGGTCGACCTCAAGGCGGACCCGTTCGGCGTAGGTGATACCCGCATGGCCTCCTGCCTGGAAACCGACGGGGTCAAGGTGGCCACGGTCGAACACCTCATGTCGGCGCTGGCCGGCCTCGGCATCGACAACATCTATATTGATGTCGATGCGGCCGAACTGCCGATCATGGACGGCTCCGCCGCGCCTTTCGTGTTCCTGCTGCAGTCGGCCGGCATCGAGGAGCAGAACGCGGCGAAAAAATTCATCCGCGTGTTGAAGACCGTCGAAGTAAAAGAGGGCGACAAATGGGCAAAGTTGTCACCCTATGATGGTTTCAGCCTTGATTTCTCGATTGTTTTCAATCACCCTGCGGTCGATCGCGCCGGTTCGCACGCCCGCATCGATTTTGCCGACCAATCCTACCTGCGCGAAGTGGCGCGGGCGCGGACCTTCGGCTTCATGCAGGATGTGGAAGCCCTGCGCGATCAGGGCCTGGCCCTCGGCGGCAGCCTGGAAAACGCCATCGTGATGGACGAATACCGGGTCCTCAACAGCGACGGCCTGCGCTATGCCGACGAATTCGTAAAGCACAAGATACTCGATGCCATCGGCGATCTGTATCTTGCCGGCCACCCGCTGCTCGGCGCATTTGCGGCCCACAAGTCCGGCCATGCGCTGAACAACATGCTGCTGCGCGCGCTTCTGGCCGATGCCTCCGCCTGGGAATTCGCCAGTTTCCAGAGTGCCGCGGATGCGCCGGGGACGATCGCCCGGCTTTACCCGCAACTGGCCTAGGGGTTTCCCGTGCTGCTGCTCAGGATCGTCGGCATACTCTTGGCGATCACGGTAGGCAGCAGCCTGGTTGCCTGGTTGTTTACCCGTGACCGGCGCTATCTCGTTCTGTCAGCCCGCGTGGCCAAGGCGGCGCTTGTTTTTGCGCTGCTGGTACTCGTGCTGATGGCCGCCGAGCGCCTGATCATTCTTTGATACTGCGCAGCAGGCGCTCCAACGCACCCTTGAGCGGTGAGTCTTGCGGCAGGTCATGGGCTAGCGATGTAAGTCCTTGCTTCTGTTTAGATCCAGGCAGGGAAGGCCTGTCGCGCGAGAAAGCAGAAGAAGGGCGGTTTCGGGCTTGCACTCGGACCTCGATTTGAGTAACCTTCAGCACCTTGTTTGATAAATCGTTGGCGAGACGCGGTCCAAATTGACGGATCTTCGCTGCGACCGCGCCGTTCTCGGCGTGGATAAGAAGTTTCCCCAGACGGAAGTTGGCTACCCGGGCATAGGGCCTCAGCGCCACCGGCAGCGCAGCTTCCAGCAGACGCTGGAATTGGAGCAGACGTTGGGCGTGGGCTGCAAGCCGCGCCATGCTGTCACCGGAGGCAAGATGTTCCTGGAGGCTGCGCGATGTCATCGAAAATCAAGTTTCAGTAGCGGCTGGTCTTCATGCCGACCCTGAAACCAACCTGAGGGAGAGAAGGGATGCATATTATTCTCGTCTCTGACCGGCTGGCAACCGCAAGAAGCATAACCCTGACCTGGGCGCATGCACTTCTCTTTGCAGGGGCCATGATCGGCTCCGTGCTTGTGCTTTCCTCGCTTTTTTCTTACGTCACCGTCCGCCACGCTGCGGAAATCCGTCTGCCCTTCCTGCAGGACATGCTGCGCGTGATGAATGCCGAGGAAACCCAGAAATCCAAGGATTTCGTCCGCGAAAACATCAATGCCATGGCGGTAAAGCTGGGCGAGATGCAGGCGCAGCTGCTGCGCCTCGACACCATCGGCGAGCGTCTGGCCGGCATGGCCGGTGTCAAGCCCCAGGACCTGAAGGCGTTCGAAGCCAAATCCGGCGGCCGCGGCGGCCCGCTGCTGCTTCCTGCTGCGATGTCGGCAACCGAACTGCAGCGCGCGGTGGATGCGCTGGCGCATCAGGTGGAAGCCAAGTCCGATGCCATCTCCATGATCGAATCCCAGCTGCTCGAAGACCGGATCAGGAAAAGCCTGCTCCCCACCAGCCTGCCGGTCGAAGCCCAGTGGAATGCCTCAACCTACGGCTGGCGGGTCGACCCTTTCACCGGTGAGCGGGCGATGCACGAGGGCGTGGACTTCGTCGCGCTGCCCGGGACGAGCATCGCGGCCGCCGCTGCCGGCGTGGTCATCAGTGCGGAGCGCCATCCGCAATACGGCAATCTGGTGGAAATCGACCACGGCAAGGATCTGACCACCCGTTACGCCCATGCCTCGAAAATTGTGGTCAAGGTGGGCCAGTTGGTAAAGCGCGGGCAGAAAATCGCCGAAGTGGGTTCGACCGGACGTTCCACCGGGCCGCATTTGCATTTCGAGGTCCGCATTCGCGGCCTGCCGCAGAATCCCGATCGTTTCCTGCGCCTGGCGCAGAATTCCGCCAAGCCGTTTGCGCGGTCTCCGCTCGCTGCAAAGCGCTGATCCGGAAGGGGGAGGACTTTCTCCCCCATGCTAAAATCGCCGTTTTGCTTTTCCCGGCCGATTTGCGGCTGCGTACCCCATGATCACCGGCCTACTCAAGAAGATTTTCGGCAGCCGCAATGAGCGGCTGATCAAGCAGTATTCCCAGACTGTCGTCCGCATCAACGCGCTCGAGGCAGGCGTTTCAAAGCTCTCGGATGAGGCCTTGCAGGCAAAGACCGAGGAGTTTCGTGGTCGCCATGCCCAGGGCGAGACGCTCGATGCGCTTCTGCCCGAGGCCTTCGCCGTTGTGCGGGAGGCCGGCCGCCGGGTGCTCGGCATGCGACATTTCGACATGCAACTGGTCGGCGGCATGGTCCTGCATTACGGCAAGATCGCCGAAATGCGCACCGGTGAAGGCAAAACGCTGACGGCGACCCTGGCCGTGTATCTGAATGCGATTCCGGGCAAGGGCGTGCACCTGATCACGGTCAATGACTACCTGGCCAGGCGCGACGCCGAGTGGATGGGGCGCATCTACCGCTTTCTCGGGCTCTCGGTCGGTATCAACCTTTCGCAGATGCCGCACGACGAGAAACAGGCGGCCTATGCCGCAGACATCACGTACGGCACCAACAACGAGTTCGGCTTCGATTACCTGCGCGACAACATGGTGTACGCCGCAGCTGAACGCGTGCAGCGCGGACTTGCCTATGCCATCGTCGATGAGGTTGACTCGATCCTGATCGACGAGGCGAGGACCCCGCTGATCATCTCAGGCCAGGCCGAAGACCACACCGAGCTGTATGTGAGCATGAACGCGGTGCCGCCGCTCCTGACCTGCGGCGAGGTGGCGAAGGGCGAGGGCGAGGTCGATACGGGCGATTACACGGTCGACCTGAAATCGCACCAGGTGCTGCTGACCGAAGCCGGCCACGAAAAAGCCGAAGAGATCCTCGCCCGCCTTGGCATGCTGGCCGAGGGCAGCAGTCTGTACGAGCCGGCCAACATCCTCCTTATCCATCATCTCTACGCCGCCCTGCGCGCCCACAACCTGTTCTTTCGCGATCAGCAGTACGTCGTGCAGGAAGGCGAAGTGGTGATCGTCGACGAGTTCACCGGCCGCCTGATGACGGGCCGGCGCTGGTCGGACGGCCTGCACCAGGCGGTCGAGGCCAAGGAAGGCGTCGCCATCCAGTCCGAGAACCAGACCCTGGCCTCGATTACCTTCCAGAACTATTTCCGCATGTACGGCAAGCTCTCCGGCATGACCGGAACGGCGGATACCGAAGCCTACGAATTCCACCAGATCTACGCCCTGGAAACCGTGGTGATACCGACCAACCGGCCGATGATCCGCAAGGACGAGAACGACCAGATCTACCGCACTGCGCCGGAAAAATACCAGGCGATCATCGCCGACATCCGTGCCTGTCACGAGCGCGGTCAGCCGGTGCTGGTCGGCACCACGTCGATCGAAAATTCCGAGCTGCTCTCCGATCTGCTGCAGAAGGAAAAGCTGCCGCACCAGGTGCTCAACGCCAAGCAGCACGCGCGCGAGGCCGAGATCGTGGCCGAGGCCGGCCGCCCCGGCATGATCACCATTGCCACCAACATGGCCGGTCGCGGCACCGACATCGTGCTCGGCGGCAACATCGAAAAGCCGACCAACGCCATCCGCGACGACGAATCCCTGTCGCCGGAAGAGAAGGCCGCCCGCACCGCCGCGCTCAAGGCCGAATGGCAGAAGGTGCACGACCAGGTGCTGGCCGCCGGCGGCCTGCACATCATCGGTTCCGAACGCCACGAGTCGCGCCGCATCGACAACCAGTTGCGCGGCCGTTCCGGACGCCAGGGCGATCCGGGCTCATCGCGCTTCTACCTGGCGCTGGATGACTCGCTGCTCAAGATCTTCGCCGGCGAGCGACTCAACACCATCATGGTGCGCCTCAAGATGCCCGAGGGCGAGGCCATCGAGCATCCGCTGGTCAGCCGTTCGCTCGAATCGGCG
>CAIZHL010000248.1 GCA_903932755.1 uncultured beta proteobacterium | reverse complement strand
TGCTTCTCGATTTTTTTGCCCATCCAGGCCAGTTCCGTCACTTCGTCATCGATGATCGACTGCACGTTCTGACGCTCAAAGGGAATCTCGGTGGCAATCGACTTCTGTGCCTTGAGATCTACCGTGTAGCAGATTTCCTTGGTCGAGATGGTGCGCTCCATGATGTCCAGCGCGACCTTGTTAACCACGAAATGATCCGGCGTTACCTCTCCCGACACCACCGATTCGCCGAAACCGTAATTTGAGTCGATGACAATGACCGAGCGGTCGCCGTTGGTCGGGTGGATGGTGAACATCACGCCTGCTGAAAATGAATTGGCCATCTTCTGGATGCCGACGCTGAGGGCCACTTGTTCATGCGGGAAGCCCATTTTCATCCGGTAGGCGATGGCGCGCCCCGTGTAAAGGCTGGAAATGCAGCGCCGCACGTGATGCATGACATCATCGATGCCGCGGATCCACAGATAGGTATCCTGCTGGCCCGCAAAACTGGCGCCGGGCAGGTCCTCGGCCGTGGCGCTGGAGCGCACCGCGACCGGCACCGCAGGAACGCAGCAGCGTACCGACAGCTTGCGATAGAACTCCGCAACCAGGTCTTCGAGCTCGATGGAGATGGGGCAGGATTCGATCATCTCGCGGATCACGCGGGAGGCTTCTTCGAGCTTGTCCATGTCTTCATGGTCGAGCCCGTCCAGCAGTTTGCCCACCGCTGACTGGATGCCCGCTTCGCTCATGAATTGCCGGAAGCCATGGGTCGTCAGGGCAAAGCCCGGCGGCACCCGCACGCCTGCATTGATGAGTTCGCCCAGCGAGGAGCACTTGCCTCCCACCAGGTCGACGGAGTCCTTGTTGCAGTCCTGGAACCAGCACACCATGGGTGTCGCGCCATCCATCGCCGCCTCCGTGCGAGGTGCTGCGATTGCCGAATCGTTGCTCATTGTCGGGTTGTCTTCACCATTAGCGGGTGATCGTTATCACGCCCGAAGATCCGTCAACCCTGAGCATCATTCCCGTCTTGATGATCTTGGTGGCGTGCCCGGTGCCGACGATGGCAGGCAGGCCGTACTCGCGGCAGACGATGGCGGCATGACTCATGACGCCGCCGACATCGGTGACCGCCGCCTTGATCTTGGCGAATGCCGGCGCCCATGACGGGGAGGTGGTCGGTGCGACGAGGATTTCGCCTTCCTGCAGATCGCGGATGTCCATCGCGCTGCGGCAGACGCGCGCCTTGCCTTCGACGATGCCGGGACTGCCGGCAAAGCCCTTGAGCTCGGTGATGCTGTCGGGGTCAGAGATGTCCTGTACTGCGGACCAGTCGGCCAGGGACTTGTTGGTGACGCCCCAGAGCACGATGGTGAAGGGCTCCTGGATCACTTCCGGCGCGATGCCGATGGCGGGTGGCGGGCTCCACTGGCGGAACTTCTCCATGACGCCCTTGCGCCATTCGATTTCCGGCGGCCAGGTAAAGGCGCCGCGCGGCGTGACGCCGGTGGCCCAGGCGGTGACGACGTCCCACAAGGCCTGTTTGATCTCGTCGCGGCGCAGCAGCCAGATGTCCTCGATCTCATTGATCAGGCCGTGATCCTTGAGGATCGCCGCGACTTCGCGCATCTTGTTCCAGAACACCGAGTGGAACCAGTGCTCGACGTAGAACAGGTGGTTCTCGACGTAGGGGAACACCGTCTTGGCGCAACCGAGCAACTCGTCGAACTGTTTCAGGTCGGCTTCGTTGCTGATCAGCTCGCGGTACTCCGCGGTGATGCGGTCGCGCTCGGCCCGAACCTGCTCCGTCGGCCTGTCGATGCTGACGCCGGCCTTGAGCTTGCCGATGTAGGTCTGGATGCCCGAGAGCGGAATGTCGAGGGTGTCGTTCCAGCTGCGGTCGGTGTGGAACCAGCCGGTGCCGGTGGAAACGTTGAACCACGGGTAGCGTGCTTTCTCGAACGCCGCCAGCCATTCCGCGCCCTCGGGCAGCTTCTCGACGGCGAGCTTGACGGCAACCCAGTCGCGGTTTCCCGCAACCGTCTGGTCGATACCCAGCTTGACGGCCAGCTTGGCCAGTTCCTTGAGCTCGTCATCCGGCTTGTACATGATGACGTCGATGCCGGAGATCATCTGCGTGATGCGCTGCAGCGGGATGCTGGGGAACAGCTTCTGCGTGAAGTCCATGAAGAAGACATAGGCCGCATAGCCGAGGTTGAGGAACTCGAAGTGGTACT
>CAIZHL010000247.1 GCA_903932755.1 uncultured beta proteobacterium | reverse complement strand
TGTCCGCGGCATCGAGTTCGAGCGTGGCGCGGCTGGCATCGGCGACATTGTGTCTGATCTGGATCGAGCAGCCGGTTTCGAAAAACTGGGTTCGCTGCAAGACCTGCTGCAGGCTCGTTTCGCAAACCCGCTTGGTTTTTTCGGAAGGGCGGTTGCGCCAGAAGATCTCCAGGTCGTAGGCCTCTTCGCTGATATTGAATACCGAGAACATCAGGTAGGCCGGTACCACGCTGTCGATATCGAGAATCAGCCGGCTGACGTAGTCGCGCCAGTCCTTGATGACCTCCGAACTGAGGACGAACTTTTCCAGCAGGCGGATCTCGAACTCGAGCATGTCCTTGTCCACGGCGATGGCCCGGATCCGCTCGGTGAGTTGCCTGACTTCGCCGGCCACCGCATTGAATTCGGAAAAGCCCAGGTCGATCTCCCGCGCTTCGAGGGCGCGCAGATCGGAGATCCGGTTGACCGCCCGGATGTCGGTGGCCAGCTTGTCTATCGAAGCTTCGAGGCGGCGCCGGATGTAGAAGACCATCAGGAAGGTGACGACCAGCACCACAGGGATGATGGGCGCGAAGGCATAGGTGAACCGCACCTTGTGCGATTCGATGGCCACCGCGACATCCTGCTGCACGTCGATGACGCCGAGGACGTCGCCCACCCCGGCATTGACGTGGCACTTGAGGCAGACGTCCTGCGCCGCAAGCGGATAGACGACGCGGATCGTGGAACCCGCGTCAATGCGCTGACGCTTGCCGTCGCCGAAGGCGCGCCGGATCGCTTCATCGGGCGTCTTCTGCGTTATTTCGCCGAACAGGGCGCTGACCTTCGGCCCCCGGTAGATGTCGATCTGGCGCTGGCTGTGATCGACCGATTTCTGGATCGCGCCGAGATAGCCTTCCAGCTGGCTGCGATTCCAGCCGGTACTCATCAACTCGAACATCGTGTTGAAGGTCAGCTCGGCAAACTCGGTAGCGTCTTCCACGGAGTCGTCGCGTACCGAGCGTTCGTAGATGGACGAGACCACGAACAGCGTGACGGCGAAGATCGCGATTGCAAAAACCACTCCGGCGGTGAGGAGAAGCCCGCGGATGCTGCTTACGGGATTCATCGTGGTGCGGAACGGGTGTTCAGGAAAAACATCGAGCGATTGTACTCATGGCGGCATCACTGCGGCGCCGGTTTGCGACTTTTCGTCTGTCGCGCCTCGCGCCCGCGAAACGCCATGGCCATTTCGAAGGCGGCGCGGGTGAAGGTCAGGACTTCGGCAAATTCTTCGTCGCTCAGGCTGCGCGCTTCATCGTCGCCCCGGTAGATATTGGCGAATTCGCGCTCACGCGCGGACTGGATCAGCAGCTTGCCGACGCCGAGCGCTTCGAGGCTGCGCCACAGGTCCGGATTGGAGCTGCGGGTGAACTTCATGACGAAGCCGATCGGATCGTTGCGGCCGAGCACAGCCGCCAGGCGCAGGATCAACTCGAACGGCACCGCGATGCGGCCGTTTTCCCAGGCTTCGATCAGCGACGGGTCCTTCAGGTTGATCGCCGTGCCGACTTCGGTGATGGTCAGGCCGGCGGCCTTGCGCATGCGGCGCAGCGCCGCGCCGGTCCTGGTCCAGACACCCGGTTCGGACAGTCCCGGCATGATGGCCTTGAGCACATCGGCCGCGGCTTCCATCGGCTTGCCTTTGCGCAGCGCCTTGGCGACTTCGCTGGCAGTGTGGAGTGATTTGGCGGCACCAACCGTGGCGGCGCCCATGTCGAGAACCCTGCCGGCCATGGTGCGCATCTGGTCGACCAGCCCGGCCTCGTTTGCTTCGGCTGCGGCGGGCGGCAATGCCAGTTTCGCGGGCGGGCGTTTCGTGGCGGGCGTCTTGCGCTTGCGAACCGCGGGGCCGACCATGTGTTCTCCTGTTGGCTGGCGAGGCGTACCGGACTATTTTCCCTGGATCCGCTGCCGCGACTCGTGGCGCTCTTGCGCTTCTATGGAGTAGACCGTGGTCGGCCGCGCCAGCAAACGACGCAGGCCGATCGGTTCGCCGGTGTCTTCACAGTAGCCATAGCGGCCACCGTCGATGCGCTTCAAGGCGGCGTCGACCCGCGGCAGCATCTTGCGTTCGCGGTCGCGGATGCGCAGTTCGAGGGAATTCTCCTCCTCGATGGTGGCGCGGTCATTCGGATCGGCTTCGGCCTCGCCGTCGCGCAGGTGGTCGATGGTCATGCTGGCGTTGTCGAGCAGATCCTGGCGCTGTTTGTTGAGCAGGTCGCGGAAGAAGCGCAACTGGGCTGCGTTCATGTAGGAAGCCGCGGGCATCGCCAGCAGGGCCGCTTCGCTGAGTGTTTTGGTCGTGTTTGGCATCGCATGTGTCCCTGTGTTTCTGTTCATCGGCCGGTGGCCGATACTCGCTACTCTATCGAAAGACGGGGCGGCCGTCAGGGAAATTGTCATCCGCATGTTCGCGAGGGGGAAACGCCGCTCTCCGGTACTGCCATTGGCAGGGCCGGCAAGCTTGTGCGGGTATTGCAGACACTGCGCGAGCAGCGTGCGGTCCGCTGCTGGTTTGCCTGCGGGACGGTTGTCAGCGGGGGACGAACCAGCGGTGTCCGTCGGCGCACAGTTCGCGCAACGGATGGCCGTAGAGTCGCGTCAGGTTCGCGGCGTTGATCACTTCCGCGGCCGGCCCGGCCAGCCATTCGCCGTCACCGAACAGCAGCAGGGCCCGACCGCAGTAGCGGGCGGCGAACCCCGGGTCGTGCAGGACGGCAACGGTGGCGGCGCCCTGCGAGGCGCGCCGGGCGAACATTTCCATGACGGCGACCTGGTGCGACAGGTCGAGGTGGGTCAGCGGTTCGTCGAGGAGGAACAACTGCGGCTCCTGGGTCAGCAACTGGGCCACGGCCAGACGCTGGCGCTCGCCGCCCGACAGCGTCTGCACGTCGCGTTCGGCGAATCCGTCCATGTCGAGTTCGTGAAGCGCGGCTTCGGCGATGCGCCGGTCAGCGTCCGATTCCCAGTCCCAGCGGCCCAGGTGGGGATGGCGGCCGACCAGAACCGTTTCGAGGACAGTGGAGGCGAACGGGTCGAACTGGTGTTGCGACAGAAAGCCGCGGATGCGCGCCATCGCGCGCAAATCAGCCCCCGGACCGGTGTGCGGCAAAGGCAGTCCGGCGATGGCCAGAAAGCCGCGTTGTTGTGCCCTGAATCCGGCCAGCGTGGCAAGCAGGGTGGATTTGCCGACGCCATTGCGGCCGAGGATGGCCCACGATTCGCCGGCACTGACGCGCCAGTCGAGGGCGCGACAAACCTGATGGCCGCCAATCCCGACTGCCAGTTGCCTCGCTTCGAGTACCGGAGTATTCATGGCGGACTCATTTGCGCTCGTTCGGCTGGCGCCCGAGCAGGAAGAGGAACACCGGCACACCGAGCAGCGCGGTCAGCACGCCCACGGGCAGCTGCTGGGGGGCGATCACGGTACGTGCCAGCGTATCGGCCAGCACCAGCAGGCTGCCGCCGAAGAGTGCGGATGCCGGCAGCAGCAGGCGCTGGTCGTTGCCCCACCCAAGCCGGATCATGGTCAGCCGGACCAGATGGGGCACCACAAGGCCGATGAAGCCGATGCTGCCTGCCGTCGTGACCGCGACGGCGGTGAGCAGCGAGGCGAGGGCGTAGATGCCGAACTTGACCCGTGTGACAGAGACACCAAGGGCCAGGGCAAGCGTGTCGCCGCGCGACAGCAGATTCAGTTCGCGGCCGAAAGGCTGCATGGCAAGCAGTCCCAGCGCCAGGATGGCCAGAGCCGGCCACGGACTGACGGAGTGCCCGAGATCGCCCATCAGCCAGAACAGCATGCCGCGCAATCCCTCTTCCGGCGCGATCGACATGATCAGTGCCACCACCGCGCCGCAGCCGGAAGCCACGATGATGCCGGTGAGCAGCAGGCGGCTGCGGGTCCAGCTGCTGTCGCCGTGGGCCAGGCCGAACACCACCAGCATCGCGACCAGGGCGCCGGCAAAGGCAAACAGGTTGATGATCGCCAGCGTCAGACCGGCCAGCATGGCCGTTAGCGCACCTACCGCCGCGCCGCCCGAAATGCCCAGCACATAGGGATCGGCCAGCGGATTCCTCAGCAGCACCTGCATCAGCGCGCCGGCCAGCGCCAGCAGGCCGCCGCAGGCAAATGCAGCCAGCGCGCGCGGCAGGCGCAGGCCGCGGATGACTTCGATCGCGAGGCCGTCGCCATAGCCGCCGATGGCACGGAGGACATCGGCGAAGGCAACCGTCATGCTGCCCGCCGCCAGCGCCACGAACAAGCTCAGCAGTGCCACCCCGACCAGGGCGGCAAGGACAAGCAGGGCGCGGCGGCGATTGGGCATCAGAAGTCGAAGCGTCCGGAAACGAAGAAGCTGCGGGGGTCGGTCGGGTAGTAAAAGGTATCGTTTCTGGTGGCAGAGTAACCGGCAAGGGGCGAATATTTCTTGTCCAGTGCATTGAGGAGCCTGGCTGTGATTTTCCATGGCTTGAGATTCCACGACGCTTGCAGGTCCAGCGTCGTGTAGCCGGAAAGCATCGCCTGGCTATTGGTGTAGTCGCCACCGTAGCGGCGCTCGCCGACATGCCGGGCGGCGGCCGTGTAGCTGCCGCTGCTGCCGGCATTCCAGGTCAGCTGGGCGCTGGCAAGATTGCGCGGGACGAGGGGGACGGCGTTTCCGGAGTAGGCGCCTGCGCGAAAAGATGCGTCGGTGTAGGCATATGAAAGTCGCGCTTGCAGGCCTTCGGCAAGCTTCCAGTCGGCCTCCAGTTCGGCGCCCGTGCGGCGTGTTTCCGGGAAATTGACGTTGGCACCGAGAACGTCGTCATAGCCGATTTCGTCGTCCAGGTCGAGCCGGAATACCGAGGCGCGGAGGGTTCCCGCGCCGACCGCGATGCTGCCGCCGATTTCGTTGGTCGTGCCGTGTTGCGGCTTGAGGTTGCCGGCGAACACCGGTACGAAAAGAAGCGGATCGAAGCCGAAGAGTTCGTCGACGTTGGGAAAGCGGAAGCTGGTGCCGGTCTTGCCGAATATGCGCCAGTCGTTTGCCGCATAGGAAAGGCTCAGGTCGTAGGCATTCCGGGTGCGGGTTGCGCTGCCCGATACCGCCGGGCTGAAAAACGGCGCATAGGCATCCTGCTGCGCCTTCTGTTTCATGCGCTGGGTGCGACCGCCCAGGGTGAGGCTCAGGTTCTGTGTGAACCTCGTGATGTTCTGCAGGTACAGCGCGGAACTTTCCTGCGAGGCGTCCTGGTTGGCAAACCCGATATTGTCCGCCGTGACCTCGCCATCGTAATAGTCGAAGCCGATCACCGTTTCGCTGGGCAGGGATGCCAGGTCATGGCGCCAGCGCAGGCGCGGGGTGAAGGATGTGGTGTCGCGAACGCGGCTGCTGGCAGAGTTGCCGAAGACGGCGAAGTACTTTGCATCAAGCTCCTGATGGTCCAGAGCAAGTTCCGCTTCAAGCGTGATGCGATCGTCCAGCCGGTATGAGATGCCAGGGCGCATGCGATAGCCGTCGCGATCTTCGGTGTTGAACGGATTGCGTGTGCTGCGCGGATCGTTGTGGTAAGCGCTGCTGAATATCGCGCCGGGTTGTCCGGCCGACTCCTTGTAGATGGCGAAGTCGGTGAAGACCTCGCCGCGATCAAGCAGCCAGCCGACACGTCCGCTGGCAGTCTGCTGATCCTGCTGGCTGTTGTCACGATAGCCGTTGGCGTCGACTTGGTTCGCGAAGAGGTTGAAGTAGGCCTGGTCGTTGCCGTTGGCCAGTTGGATGTCGACGCCCTTGTAGTCATGGCTGCCCAGCGTTGCAGTCATGGCGGCCTTGGGGCGACCCGACTTGTCGGTAATGATGTTGATGACGCCGCCTGTTGCGCCGTCGCCGTAAAGTACTGTTCCCGATCCACGGACGATCTCTATCCTTTCGACGCTTTCGAGCGGAATGGCCGACCAGATGATGGAGCCGAGATCGACGGGGTTGATGCGCAGGCCATCGACCAGAATCAGGGTATTGCTGGTCGCCGTGGCGCCGAAGCCGCGCATGTCGACAGTTGCATACCTGCCCATGGCGCCACCTATCTGGCGAACATCCACACCGGCCCGGGTGGCGAGCACCTCAGGCAGGTTCTGGGCCGGCGTGCTGCGGATGTCCTGGCGGGTGATGACGCTGATGTTTGCGACCACGTCCGGATCTGTTTCGTTGAAGCGGGTGGCGGTGACGATGACGGCCGCCTGATCATCGGCGGCGAATGAACTGCAAGGGAAAGCAAGGACGGCCGCACATGCGGCGAGGGCAAAACGACGAGCCATGAAAGAAACTCCCAAGACGCCGGCGAGCGTCCCCGCAGCCGGCAGATGGCAAATTGAATGCTAGGGAGGTGAGGGTGACGGACGGGGTGGACACAAACCCCCGGCACGTCGCACCCCGCAACGCATTCGCTGGTTTGTCCCTGGCCGGTCTCCGGGCTTGGAAGTCTTGGTTCATCGCCTTCCCGGTGTGACCCAGTGGCATCTTGATGAACCCGCACTTCCTTACCGTTGCGGGGGCAGCGCCGGAATTGGACCATGTAGGTCTTCACCGGCTTCCCGTTTCACCCGGCATGAAATCCATGCGCGGGCACCTTGAACGGGTCACAGTATAGCAAAATCCGTATCCGCCTCAGGGAGAATCCTGCACAGCAGCCCGGCATTGTTGCGATTGGTTAGTCAAAACAGGGCGTTCCTTCACCCGCGTATCGCGTCCAAACTTGATGCGTGTCAAGGATCAGCGGTGTACCTACGAGCATCCTGACGACCATCGCGACACCATGGTCATGGTCGCGGACAGTTTTCTGTATTTTTGCGGGATTCACTTAAAAGGAGAGAAGGATGAAAAACAAGCTACTCGGATTTTTTGCAATTTCCGCGATTGCCGGCGCAATGGGCAGCGCGTTTGCACAGGATGCGGCGCCTACGCTGACCGCCGCCGAAAAGGAAACCGCGAAGAAAATTTATTTCGAACGCTGCGCCGGCTGTCATGGCGTGCTGCGCAAGGGCGCCACCGGCAAGAATCTCGAGCCGCACTGGACCAAGACCGACAAGGCGGGCGCCAAGACTGAAGGCGGCACCCTGAAATTGGGCCAGAATCGCTTGGAAAAGATCATCGGCTACGGCACCGACGGTGGCATGGTGAACTTCGACGACATCCTGACCAAGGAAGAAATCGCCCTGATCTCCAAGTACATCCAGCTGACGCCGGATGTGCCGCCGGAGTACAGCTTCAAGGACACCATGGATTCCTGGAAGGTCATCGTGCCGGTCAAGGATCGTCCGACCAAGCAGATGAACAAGTACAACCTCAAGAACTTCTTCTCGGTCACCCTGCGTGA
>CAIZHL010000246.1 GCA_903932755.1 uncultured beta proteobacterium | reverse complement strand
TTGCTCGACACCAGGGCATCCAGCGGCACTTCGCGGGGACCGATGGCAACCAGGGAAAACTCGGGCTCAATCTGCATCGGCACATCCTTCATGGAATGCACGGCGAGGTCTGCCGCGCCGTCGAGCAGGGCCGCTTCCAGTTCCTTGACGAACAGACCCTTGCCGCCGACCTTGGACAGCGGCCGGTCGAGAATCTGGTCGCCGCGCGTCGTCATGCCGAGCAACTCGACATTGCAGGCCGGATACAGCTTCTGCAAAAGATTGCGCACATGTTCGGCCTGCCACAGGGCCAGGCGGGATTCGCGCGTGGCGATGACGATGCGTTGTGGAGCTGTTGCTGAAGAAGCTGTGTTCACAGTGGGACCCATCGACCGAGTATGAAATGTATGGATCAACGCCGCTCAACGACCGTTCGCGACGATCCCGCAGCAGCATGATTTTGCTGATAATTCTAGCAGTCAACGACACACTCCGCGAAGAACCGCGGACACGCAGGGAGGTTTCACGCAGGCCGCAACGAATTCTGGCGGGGGATACCGTCCGCGCGTCCCGCACGGACATAAAAATGGCCGCCCGCGGGCGGCCATCGCTAGGGCAGGAAAGTCAGCCGGCGGTCTGCCGAGCAAGCGAGGCGCTTTCGACCCAGCGCTTGATGCGATTGGCATCGCCAATCCGGGTCATCTTGCCCCAGGAATCGAGCAGCACGATGATCGTCGGCTTGTTGTTGAGCCACGCCTGCATCACCAGACATTTCCCCGCCTCGTTGATGTAGCCGGTCTTGGACAGGCCGATCTCCCATACCGGGCTCTTGACCAGGGTGTTGGTATTGCGGAATTGCTGCTGGCGGCCGGCGATGCTGAACTCGCCTTCGGACGCGGTCGAGAACTCGCGAATCAGCGGGTACTGGTGCGCGGCATCGACCATTTTCGCCAGATCGCGCGGACTCGACACATTGGCCGCGGTCAAACCGGTCGCATCCTGAAAGCGGGTATCCGCCAGTCCCAAAGCCTGCGCCTTCCGGTTCATGGCTGCGACGAATGCGTCGCGACCGCCAGGATAGTGTCGCGATAGCGCCGAAGCCGCCCGGTTTTCCGAAGACATCAGCGCCAGGCGCAGCATTTCCTCGCGTGCCAATTGCGTGCCCACCTTAAGGCGCGAGCGCGTGCCCTTGATGAGGTCGACATCATCCTCGCCGATTGCGAGGTTTTCGGTAAGGTCGGGCGTGGCATCCAGCACGACCATCGCCGTCATGAGCTTCGTGATGGATGCTATCGGCAAAACGGCGCTGGCGTTCTTTTCGAACAGGATCGCGCCGGTGGCCTGATCCTGAACCAGGACCGCCGACGACTGCAGCGCGAGATAACGGGCATCATCGAGCGATGCCAGGCGCTGCGGCGATTTCGCGCGCACCACCTTGGTCTTGGCCTTGAACTGCACCGCTACCCTGGGAGCTTTCTTTTTGGCGGTGACGCTTTTCTTTTTCTCGCCGCCTTCGGCGTTTGCCGGCGTTGCGCCAGCGCCGACTATTGCGGCCGCCAACAGCATCATTAGTGCTTTCTTCATGGAGATGCCCTTCCTGCAATCGTTCGATTCTAGCAGAGGATAACCATTGAGCAGCAAGCTGTATTGCCGATTATCGTTGAAAATAAGTATCTTGAGAGCCCCGTCTCAGCAACTACATTAACTCAATTCAAGAAAATCGAGGACTTCGCCTCGTAGCGCCAGGGTGTCTGCGTAGCCCAGATCGATCAAGGCCCGGGTGTAGGACTGCTCGAACAGCAGATAGCTGGTCAATGCACCGCCGTTCGGATTCATGGCGCCGATCCCGCGCAACAAAGCCCGCACCGGCCAGGGCAAAGCGTGTGCATGACGCGCCGCCAGGTGGTCAAGGCGCTGCGACGGCGCGATGGTCAGAACCTCTATCGGGCGCAGCGACATGCCGCTGTCGCGGCGCGCCGCATCCGGAATCAGGGACAGGGTGTTGTTGATGCGGCACATGCGTTCGAGGTCGACCGACATGCTGTCGAGGAAGATGCTGGACAGGGCATGGCCGGCGATCTGCGCCAGCGAAGGGTATGTAGTGCCCGTCGGTCGGGCGTTCTCGTCAGCCAGGCGGCCGGCGCCGATCACCAGTATCTTTTGCGCGCCGAGGTGGATCGCCGGCGAAACGGGCGCGACTTGCCGCATCGAGCCATCGCCGAACCATTCCCGGTTGAGATGCACGGCCGGAAAAATGAAGGGGATGGCGCTCGATGCCATCAGATGATCGAGCGAAATCTCGGCGGGGTGCCCCGACCCGCTGGCTGCGCCGCCATGGCTCGATACCCGCGCGGCCCTGAAAGAAACTCACGCTCTGACCGGATGAGTATCCTGAACAGGTGATGCTGATCGAATGAAGGGCGCCGCTTTCGATGGCACGCCCGATGCGGCTGAAGTCGAGGCTGTCGCCCAACAGCTGGCGCAGCGGCGCATTGTCCAGCAGCGATCGCGGCGCGCGGCGCGTGAGCCAGCCCAGCGCCAGCGCCGACAGCCAGCGCGCGCCGGAGACGCCGATACCCGCCGGATCGGCGCGATAAACCTGATGCGCATTGAAGTTTTCCCAGACGCGCACCAGGCCGGCCACCCCGGCCCCGAAATCCTCCGCCGCCACGGCCAGCGATGCGGCGTTAAGGGCGCCGGCCGAGGTGCCGCAAAGAATCGGGAACGGATTGCGCTGCGGCTCGTGCAACAGCTCGCGAATCGCCTTCAGCACACCGACCTGATAGCCGGCACGCGCGCCGCCGCCGGTCAAGATCAGGGCGGTGCGCGATTCGCTCATGGCAAAGTCAACTGCCGCTCCTGGCCTGCTGCTGCGCCTCGACCGAGAGCAAGGCGGTAACGTTGAC
>CAIZHL010000245.1 GCA_903932755.1 uncultured beta proteobacterium | reverse complement strand
CGCGGTGGGTGCGGCGGAGGGCTTCGGCATCCTCGCCATGGCTTCGTTCGGCCCCATAGTCTCGGTATTGCTGGTGGGCGTCTGGATTCGCAGGCGCACCGAAATCGCCGCTCGGCGGGAAAGCTAGGCATGAAACAACGTGACGAAATCGTGGTGCTGACGGATGCCGTGCTGATCACCTGCATCGTCCAGCGCGGGGTGGCCGATGCCGTGGTCGACGCGGCGACGGAAGCCGGCGCCCAGGGCGCGACGATTTTCTACGCGCGCGGCACCGGCGTGCGGCAGAAGCACCTCGGCGTGCTCGGCATCACCGTCAATGCCGAAAAGGAAGTGATCTACATCGTTGCGCCGTCGGATCACGCCGACCATATTTTCGAACGCGTTTACGTCGCCGCCAAGCTCGACACGCCGGGCATGGGCATGATCTACATGTCGCCGCTGGACAAGATGGCGACCTACGTGCCGCCCGAAATTGCGGCGCGCTTCGGCCACCATGACTGAGGTTCTGCATCTGCCCCCGCTGCGCGGTGAATATCGCATCATCACCTGCATCATGCCGGCCGGGCGCGGTGCCGAGGTCATGGAGGCCCTGCGCCGCCAACTCGGCGTGGTCAGCACCAGCCTGCATCACGCGCGCGGCATCGGTACGCACAGCCTGCGCCATCGCGTGTACTCGGACGAGAAGCAGGTGCTGACCGCGGTGGTTGCGGCGGACCAGGGCGATGCGGTATTCGAACTGATCTACTTCGCCGCCGGACTCAATCTGCCGCACGCCGGGATGGTCATGATGGGCCGGGCTTTTCGCGCGGCGGGGCTGGAATCTCCGCTTGCCGCCGAGGATGTGCAGTAGTTCTCCGGCTGCTAGAATCGCCCGACAAAACGAGGAGGAAGTCCGATGTTGAATTCGTCGCGCATGCCGCAGGCAAAGTTTCCTGCGTTCGTCGTCCTGCTACTTTTGGCACCGGCGGTGCAGGCGGCCGGATCCGGTCCTGCAGTATTCGGCATCCCGATCGAATTCATCCTCTTCGCGCTGACCCTGCTCGGTGTTGCGCTGTTCCATAACCAGACCTTCTATGTCTCACTGGCCGGCGTCAGTGCCGTGGCGCTATACAAGATCACCGTCACCGGGTTCAAGACCGGTCCCGGCCTTGCCGGCTTCGCCGGGCACATCGGCCACGAATGGGTCACCCTGGTTAACCTGTTTGCCCTGCTGCTCGGCTTCGCCATTCTTGCTCGGCATTTCGAAAAGAGCCACGTGCCGGTGATCCTGCCCAAGTACCTGCCGGACGACTGGAAGGGGCCGTTCGTCCTGCTGGCGATGGTCTGGGTGATTTCCAGCTTCCTCGACAACATCGCCGCGGCGATGATCGGCGGCGCCATGGCGCACCAGTTGTTCAAGGCCAAGGTGCATATCGGCTATCTCGCCGGCATCGTCGCCGCCTCGAATGCCGGCGGCGCCTTTTCTGTGGTCGGCGACACGACGACGACGCTGATGTGGATCGGGGGTGTCGGTCCGGAACAGGTGTTCGAGGCCGTCATCGCTTCGGCGGTCGCTCTGGGCATTTCCGGCTATTTCGCCGCCAAACAGCAGCACGCCTATTCGCCCATCCTCAAGAATTCGCATGCCCACACCCGCGTCGACTGGGCGCGGATTTTCATTGTCGCCCTGATCCTGGTTTTCGCCATGGCGACCAACATCACGGTGAATTCCCAGTTCACCGCGCAGGCCTCGCTCTTCCCCTTCCTCGGCGCCGCGGTCTGGGTCGCGATTCTGGTCACCATTCCGGTGCGCCGCCATGACTGGGAAGTGGTCGGTGAGTCGCTCAAGGGCAGCCTGTTCCTGGTCTTCCTCGTCACCACGGCCTCGATGATGCCGGTGGAAGCTTTGCCGGCGGCCTCCTGGCAGACGGCCTTCGGCCTCGGCTTCGTGTCGGCGGTGTTCGATAACATCCCGCTCACCGCGCTGGCGCTCAAACAGGACGGCCACGACTGGGGTTTCCTCGCCTTTGCCGTCGGCTACGGCGGCTCGATGCTCTGGTTCGGCTCCTCGGCGGGCGTGGCGTTGTCCAATATGTACCCCGAGGCCAAGTCGGTCGGACTCTGGCTGCGCCACGGCTGGCATGTGGCGCTGGCCTATGTGGTCGGCTTCTTCGTCATGCTGATGGTACTGGGTTGGCATGCGCAGCCGCTGAACAAGGGTGCGTCGCCCGCCGCCGCTACGGCCGCCGTAGCGCCAGCGCCGACTTCTGCAACGGCGCCGGCGCCGGCGCCGCTCGGCGCGCCGGGTTACCAGTAAGCGCGGGATCTTGAACTTTCCGCGAGTTGCCGCATCTATGGCTGGCGTGTGCGCGAGAACCGCGCCCGCGCACATCGGCTTACTACTGGAGATCATGCAATGAAACGCATCGTACTGTTCCTTTTTACCAACCTTGCCGTGATGCTGGTGCTGTCCATCGCCGCCAGCGTGCTGGGGGTGAATCGGTACCTGACCGCCAACGGCCTCAACCTGGGGACGCTGCTGGTTTTCGCCGGGATCATGGGCTTCGGCGGCGCTTTCATTTCCCTGGCCATGTCGAAGATGATGGCCAAGTGGTCCACCGGCGCGCGCATCATCGACAGCCCCTCGACCTCGACCGAGTTCTGGCTGGTCGAGACCGTGAGGAAGCAGGCGGAAAAGGCCGGCATCGCGATGCCCGAAGTCGCCATCTACGAAGGCGAGCCGAATGCCTTCGCCACCGGCCCCTCGCGCAACAATTCGCTGGTCGCCGTATCCACCGGCCTGCTGCAGGG
>CAIZHL010000244.1 GCA_903932755.1 uncultured beta proteobacterium | reverse complement strand
TCTTGGAGAAATGGCTGGTCCGGTTTATCGGGGGCAGGTCAGACCGCCTCGCAGATCATCGTGGCCGCTACCGCTACCGCTACCGCTACCGTTACCTCTGCAGCGTCGACGGCGTTGCCGCCCTTTCACAGCACCCTCAAGCCGACCTGGCGGCAAGAGGGTGCGAGGTGAGACCACCTTGTGCGCGAACACCGGCAGGCGCGCTAAGGATTGTGGACCTCGAAGCGCAGGAACAGGCTTGACTACACCTTGAACGCCCGGGCCATCTGGATCACGGCCTGTTTGTCGAACGCATTGACTTCGTCGATCAGCTCGTTGCTGAACAAGCGGTTTGGATCGCCCAACTCCTCCGCCAGCTTCGGGTTCTTGCTGGTTTCAGCTGTGATCTCGATGTTCGCACGCCACTCCGCCAGCGACGAAGCGCCCATGCGCTGGTCGGCGTCGTCCGGGCGGCGCAACCAGCTTGTCTTGCGGTCCTTGAGAATAAAGCTCAGCTCCTTGCGAGCCTCCTCCTCGCTGCGACCCTTCGGACGGCTTTCGGGGTAGATGGCCCAATGCAGATCGATCGCCGCGTCAAGATTGGCGTTGGAAAAAAGCGTCGACTTGGCCATGCCACGGAACAGCGACACCAGGGCCTTGCGCTCCTCCTTGAGCAACTTGCGCGGCACGCAGATCCATCCCGAGCCCACCTGCGCGTATTTCGGCGTGATCGGCACATAGCGCAATTTGGTTCCGACCAGCTCGATTCGGGCCGCCGCCGTGTCGAACGTCACCATCGCATCGACGCGGTCGTTGTCGATCGCAGCGCCCGCCAGTGCGCCGTCGCCGATCGCAATGTATTCGCACTTATCGTCCTTGAGCCCCAACTCCGTCAACATGGTCTTGGTGATCACAATACCTGTGTCGCCCTGGCTGCGCACGCCGATTCGCTTTCCCGCCAAGTCTGCGGCGCTCTTGATGGCGCTGCCCGGCTTGACGACGATGACGTTCGAATTACGCGGCAGCCACTTGTACACGCTGACCAGGTCCAGCCCCGGGTCCTTGGCCATCGCCGGCAGCAACAGGCCTGGCACGGCCGGCCCAAACTCCACCTGACCGCCGCGCAGGCTCTGCAGCGCCTGTGTCATGCTGGCCATGTTGACGTACTCCACATCCACGCCTTCCGACTTATAGAAGTTGAGCCTTGGGTGCTGGCCGGCCGTGATGAAGCACTGCTGGGGGTCGTTGACCCCGGCTGAATTGGCCACCCGCATCACGCGGATATTCTGGGCGATGGCCGGAAGGGTCCCAGCCAGCCCTAAGGTACCCAGCCCAAGCCCGAAGTTGCGTCTGTTCAACATGGTTCACTCCTTGCCGGCGTGCCGGCGCATTCAAACTGTCCGTGCGGCTGGAAACGCCCGCCGCACAAAGGCGAATCAGGTATTCACGTTGCGCTGCGAAGGATCGGCCGGCATCCAGTGCAGCGTCCGCATCTGGATGCGGCGCAGCAGGTCCGTGAGCACGATGCCAATCACCGACAGCACGATGAGAACGGCAAAACTACCAGCCGTATCCATCTGCGCCTCCATCTGCAGAATCATCACGCCCAGGCCGGCCTGCGCGCCCACGAATTCGCCGACCACCGCACCCACCACGCTGAAAGCAATGGCCATGTTCAGACCGGCAAAGATATAGGGCAGCGCGCTGGGGAGCTTGGCCTTGCGGAATATT
>CAIZHL010000243.1 GCA_903932755.1 uncultured beta proteobacterium | reverse complement strand
TTTACCAATTGTTTTTATTAGTTTTTATAGTTTTTTACTAGTAAATAAGG
The DNA here is from genome assembly GCA_903932755.1 of uncultured beta proteobacterium. Lineage (GTDB taxonomy): Bacteria > Pseudomonadota > Gammaproteobacteria > Burkholderiales > Rhodocyclaceae > Sulfuritalea. The sequence continues at coordinate 2,821 of CAIZHL010000243.1, read as the reverse complement.
ATTTGATAAAGTACGCAACAGTTGACATTTGTCAAAAACATGCACTATAGTACCTGTACCGTCCTTGCACGATCAGGGAGGGAAAGCAAATGGAAACCAAGACAAAAGACCCCAGCACTGCCCCCCAGGGCTTCCACGACGAAACCGCCGATGTCGAATTCATCACGGCGCTGGGCAATCGCGTACGCGAAGCCCGCGCCCGGCGCGGCATGTCGCGCAAGGCCCTGGCGCTGAGTTCCGCCGTTTCCGAACGCTACCTGGCCCAGGTCGAGAGCGGCGAGACCAATCCTTCCATCATGGTGCTGCGCCATGTCGCCCATGCCCTCGGCGTCTCGCTGCTGGAACTGATCGAGCCGCAGCAGGGTTCCGCCGAATACCGTCTGATCGCCCACTTCCTCGAACAGCTTTCGCCCGCCCGGCTGGAAGATGCCATGTTGCGCCTGATGCGCGACTTCGGCAGCGAGGACGCCGCGCGCCGGCGCCGCATCGCCCTGGTCGGCCTGCGCGGTGCCGGCAAGTCCACGCTGGGCCGCGCGCTTGCCGCCGAACTGGCGACGCCCTTCGTCGAACTCAACAGCGCGATCGAGGCCGAAGCCGGCGTCAGCCTCAACGAAATCTTCATGCTCTACGGCCAGCCCGGTTTCCGCCGCCTCGAACGCCGCTGCCTGGAAAGCTTCATCGCCCAGCACGAAAGCGCGGTGATCACTGTCGGCGGCGGCATCGTTTCCGAAGCCGAGACCTTCAACCTGCTGCTGATGAACTGCTACACGGTCTGGATCAAGGCCAGCCCCGAGGAACACATGTCGCGCGTCGTCGCCCAGGGCGACCTGCGCCCCATGGAAGGCAGCGCCGAGGCCATGGAAGACATGCGCCGCATCCTCGTCGCCCGCGAATCGCTCTACAGCAAGGCCGATTTCACGCTGGACACCACCGGCCGCACGCCGGAGGAATGCCTCGCGCTACTGCGTCAAACAGTCACCCCCGTCCACTGATTGCCCACAGAAGACCTACAACGGAGATCCCCATGAACAGCCCAGAGACCGTAAGGCCCGTGATCACCTACGACACCAGCCCCGAGCAGTACAAGCACTGGAAGCTGGCCTGCGACGGCGTCATTGCCACGCTGACCCTGAACATCAACGAAGACGCCGGCATCAAGCCCGGCTACAAGCTCAAGCTGAATTCCTACGACCTCGGCGTCGACATGGAACTGCACGACGCCCTGCAGCGCGTGCGCTTCGAGCATCCCGAAGTAAAAACCGTGGTCGTCACCTCGGGCAAGGATCGGATCTTCTGTTCCGGCGCCAACATCTTCATGCTGGGCCTGTCGACCCACGCCTGGAAGGTGAACTTCTGCAAATTCACCAACGAAACACGCAACGGCATCGAAGATTCCAGCCGCTACTCCGGCCTCAAGTTCCTCGCCGCCTGCAACGGCACCACAGCCGGCGGCGGTTACGAACTGGCGCTGGCCTGCGACGAGATCGTGCTGGTCGATGACCGCTCCTCGGCCGTCAGCCTGCCCGAAGTGCCCCTGCTGGGCGTGCTGCCCGGCACCGGCGGCCTGACCCGCGTCACCGACAAGCGCCGCGTGCGCCGCGACCACGCCGACATCTTCTGCACCCTGACCGAGGGCATCCGCGCCCAGCGCGCCAAGGAATGGCGTTTGATCGACGACTTCGCCAAGCCGCAGGCCTTTGCCGACAAGGTCAGGCAGCGCGCCACCGAACTCGCCGCGCAAAGCGACCGCCCGTCGGACGCCAGGGGCATCGCCCTGACGCCGCTCAAGCGCAGCATCGACGAAGCCGGCTACCACTATGAAACGGTTGACGTCAGCATCGACCGCGCCGCACGCCGCGCCACGCTGACGGTGAAGGCCCCCGCCGCCGCCGTGCAATCGGACATCACCCAGATCGTCGCCGCCGGCGCCGCTTGGTGGCCGCTCTCGATGGCGCGCGAACTCGACGACGCTATCCTGATGTTGCGCACCAACGACCTCGAAGTCGGCACCTGGGTGCTCAAGACCACGGGCGATGCCGCCCACGTGCTGGCCGCCGACGCGGCGCTCGACCAGCAGCGCGGCCACTGGTTCGTGCGCGAAACCATCGGCATGCTGCGCCGGACGCTGGCGCGCCTCGACGTCACTTCGCGCACCCTGATCGCCCTGGTCGAGCGCGACTCCTGCTTCGCCGGCACCCTCGCCGAGCTGCTGTTCGCCGCCGATCGCGGCTACATGCTGGCGCTGCCCGATGCGCCCGCCGAGGAAGGCCGCGTCACGCTGTCGGCGATGAATTTCGGCGACTACCCGATGGTCAACGGTCAGTACCGCATCGGCGCCCGCTTCTACGGCGAAGAAGGTCCGATTGCCGCCGCAAAGGCCGCAACCGGCAAGCCGCTGGGCGCCGCCGCCGCGCTGGAGCTGGGCCTCGTCACCGCGACGCCGGACGACCTCGACTGGGACGACGAAATCCGCATCGTCTTCGAAGAACGCGCCAGCCTCTCGCCCGACGCCCTGACCGGCATGGAAGCCAACCTGCGCTTCGGCCCCGGCGAAACCATGGAAACCCGCGTCTTCGGCCGCCTCTCGGCCTGGCAGAACTGGATTTTCATCCGCCCCAACGCCACCGGCGAAGGCGGCGCGCTGAAGGTCTTCGGCAGTGGCAACAAGGCCAAATTCAACTGGGAACGCGTATGACACAAGCTCGTCATTCCGGCGCACGCCGGAATCCAGAAGTCCACGCAAAAGCTCCTGGATTCCGGCATTCGCCGGAATGACGACAAAAGCAGCATCCCCTATCCCCCACAGGAGAGCACCATGAGC
>CAIZHL010000242.1 GCA_903932755.1 uncultured beta proteobacterium | reverse complement strand
GGCGGCTGGGCGCTGATGCTGCTGGCCGGGGTGTCCTACCACGTGGTGCCTATGTTTCAGCTGACGCGGCCCTATCCGCGGTGGTTCGCCCGCGGCTTCGGGCCTCTGCTGCTGCTCTTGCTGCTTGCCTGGTCAGGCCAGTATTTCATTGACGATTTGCGCTGGCCGATGGCAATCGGACTGCCCTTGCTGGTCATTTTTTCCGCTTACGCCGGAATGACTCTGTGGCTTCAGTACGCGCGCCGCAGAAAAATACATGACGCGACATCCCTCTACTTCCGGGTGGCGATGTTGTCGCTGTTGGCTTTCGCCATTTCCGGCTCTGCCTTCTTTTTGATCCCGGCAATCGGCGCCGATCCACGATCGGTAGTCTGGCTGGGTGTGCTGGCCTTCGCCGGCGTCTTCGTTTCCGCCATCACGGGAATGATGTACAAGATCACTCCGTTTCTGAACTGGCTTCATCTGCAACGCCTGGGCGCACCCATGTCGGCCGTTCCGAACATGAAAAAAATGATCCCGGCAGATGGCATGACCGGGCAGTTGCGCCTGCACGTGCTGGCCCTGCTGCTGCTTCTGGCGGCGGTGTGGCTGCCGGGACTGACGCAGGTTGCCGGCGCGGCCTTCGCCGCATCGAGTGCGTGGCTGGGGTGGAATCTGATCAGTGCGGTGCTGCGCTACAGGACCTTCAGAGATCAAATTCGCGCAGTCGCTTTACATCGTTGATTGTGATCTGCTTGCCGCTGACAACGATCAGGCCATTGCTGGCGAGATCATGAAAAATACGCGACAGGGTTTCCGGTGTCAGGTTGAGGCGCGAGGCGATAACCTGCTTCGAGGTCGGCAGCGAAATGTCGAACGAGCCGATGCAGGCGCCCTCCTGCGGACATTGCTGGAGCAGGTAGCCGACGACGCGTTGCGCCGACGAGCGCAGCGAGTATGTTTCGACGTCCTGCACCAGCGAATGCAGCCGCATCGAGAGCCCGGCCAGCATGCGCCGGGCAAACAGCGGATCGGTTTCCAGCAGTTCGAACACCGGGGCGCTGCCGATGCTCAGCAGCAGGCTGTCGACCAGGCCTTCGGCAAACACCGGACAGGGACGGCCGAGGAACATGATGGCTTCGCCGAAGCTCTGGCGCGGCCCGACGATCTGCATCACCTTCTCGTTCCCCTGGGAGGAAGGGAAGGCCAGCTTGATCTGCCCGAAAACCACGACGTAAAAGCCCTTGAGCAGGTCGCCCTTCTGGAACAGCATTTCGCCCTTGGAAAGTCGGCGCTCGCGACACGCCGTTTCAAGCACGGCGATCTGCGCTGGTGCAAGTTCCTGGCACAGCGGAAGGCGGGAAAGAATCTGTGGAATGTCGAGCTTGGTTTCGTGCATGGTTTCGTGCATGGTTTCGTGCGTGGGGATGCGCTTTGTTTGCCGGCAGAACCTTACCATGCATCCTGTAGGGAGCGAAAGCCGTAATGCGCCTGCCGGTCGTATTCGCCGCACCTCACCGCCCGATGTTTCTTGCGGGTACCGTTCAGGCACTGGCGGCCATGGTGTTCTGGTCGCTGGAACTGGGTGGGCGCTATCTCGGGCTCTGGCCGGTCCCGGCATGGCCGTTGCTCCTCGTGTTTCCGCCATCGGTGCTGCACGCCCTGCTGCTTTCCTGCGGCGTGTTTCCGTTTTTCATGTTCGGTTTCATCCTTACCGCCGGGCCACGCTGGCAGGGTGCGGGCGAACTGTCGCAGCGGGATTTCGTCCCCGCTTTTGCGTTGCTGGCGTGCGGCTGGCTGTTGGTCTGGGTTGCGTTGTTGCTGCCGCAGTTCCTGGTTGCCGGGCTGATCTTGGTGCTGTCCGGCTGGGCTGCAGTGGCCCTGCTGCTTACCCGCCTTGCCCGGCATCGGACGACGGACCGTGAGCACATCGGTGTCGTTGCGCTGGCGGCTTGGCTCGGAGTGGCGGCGATGGGCGCGTTTGCCGTCTTCGCCGGCGGCGGCGCGCTGCCGTGGGCGCGGCTCGGAATATCGCTGGCTGTCTGGGGCTTTGTGCTGCCTGTGTTTCTTGCCGTGGCGCATCGCATGCTGCCGTTCTTCACATCTTCCGCGGTGCCGGCCTATGTCGTTCACCGTCCGCAATGGGCATTGCTCAGCCTGATCGGGCTGAGCCTGGCCCACGGCGGTCTGGCATTTTTCGAATTGATCGAATGGCTCTGGCTGGCCGACCTGCCGGCCGCGCTGGTCGCTGGTCGCCTGACCATGCTTTGGTGGAGCCGCGCGGCGCTGGCAAACCGGATGCTTTCCGTGCTGCATGTCGCCTTCGCCTGGCTGGGCGTCGCCTTCGCCTTGTTTGCACTGCAGAGCCTGTTCTGGAAAGCGGTTCCCGGTTTCCTCGGGCAGGCGCCCCTGCACGCCTTGACGCTCGGCTTCTTTGCTTCCATGCTGATTGGCATGGCCTCGCGCGTAACCATGGGACATTCCGGCCGGCCGGTCGCCGCGGACGATGCGATGTGGCGGGCGTTCTGCATCATGCAGGCGGCAGCGGTAATGCGGGTGTTCAGCGAACTGCCGGCACTGCCGGGCGCCCATGCGCTGATGTGGCTGTCATCATTGCTCTGGTTGGGCGCCTTTGGTCTGTGGGCCTGGCGTTTTGCACCGGCATTCTGGCGCCCGCGTGCCGACGGCAAGTCGGGCTAGGCGCATGTATCTCGCCGTCAAGTATGTGCATGTGATCAGCGTGGCCCTAAGCCTGGCCGGCTTTTTCCTGCGCGGCATTCTGATGATGCGTGATTCGCCGCTGCTCCGCGCGCGCTGGGTCCGGGTGCTGCCCCATATCAACGACACCGTGCTCCTGGTCGCGGCCCTGTCGCTTGCGGCGATGTCGGGCCAATATCCCTTCGTGGTCGGCTGGGTTACGGCGAAGGTGCTGGGCGTGATCGCCTACATCATCCTGGGCGCCCTGGCCTTGCGCGACGCGGGTACGCGCCGGATGCGGATCATCTGCTGGTGTGCGTCACTTGCGGTATTCGGCTGGATCGTGTCGGTGGCCCTGACGCGCCAGCCGCTGGGCTTACTTGCCGTAGCGGCCTAACCTATACGGCCGTCGGTCGGCGCCAGCAGGGTCTTGAGCCGGGGTATATCCACAATACGGATGTGTTTTTGTTGCACGGAGATCAATCCCTCGTCCTGAAAGCGCGAGAAGGCGCGGCTCACGGTTTCCAGTTTGAGACCAAGGTAGGAGCCGATTTCCTCGCGTGTCATGCGCAGGTGGAACTCGGCAGGTGAATAGCCGCGTGCGCTGAAGCGTTGGGACAGGTTGAGCAGGAAGGCCGCCAGGCGCTCCTCGGCACGCATGGTGCCCAGAAGCATCATCACCCCGTGGTCGCGCACGATCTCGCGGCTCATGACCTTGTGCAGGTGATGCTGCAGCGAATGGATCTCGCTGGAGAGCATTTCCAGTTCGGTAAAGGGGATCAGGCAGACCTCGCTGTCCTCCAGCGCGACGGCATTGCAGGTGTGGACTTCGGTGCCGATGCCATCCATGCCGAGGATCTCGCCGGCCATCTGGAAGCCCGTGACCTGGTCGCGCCCGTCTTCGGTCAGAACGTCGGTCTTGAAGAATCCGGAGCGGACGGCAAAGATCGACTCGAAAGGGTCGCCGGCGCGGTACAGGTAATGGCCGCGTTTCAGCTTGCGCCCGCCGCCGATCAGGTGGTCGAGGCGTCCCATGTCGTCATCCGACAAGCCGAAGGGCAGGCACAGCTCGCGCAAATTGCATTGCGAGCACGCGACCTTGAGTCCGGGCGTGATAAGCGGAACTACGTTCTGCTTGACGTTTGCATGCACGCTGGTTCGCTCCCCTGTTCAGGGCACCTCTTTGATAATTGTCAATGCAACAAATCGGCAACTGCGGCATCTTACATGCTGGCGGCAGATGCGCCATGACAGCCCCGATCCCGTACTATTCAAACTATGGATTACCAAGAACTCATTTTCGACCCGGAGGTCATTCGGCGCTTCGACGTCAACGGCCCGAGATACACCTCGTATCCGACTGCAGATCGCTTCGTCGAGGCCTTCGGCGCCGACGACTACATCCGCTGGCTGAGCAAGCGGACGGTGGGCGGAATCGGCCGTCCGCTGTCATTATACGTGCACATCCCCTTCTGCAATACCATCTGCTATTACTGCGCCTGCAACAAGATAATCACCAAGGACCACGGCCGGTCTGCCAAGTACATCAAGTATCTCGGCAAGGAGATCGCCATGCAGGAGGCCGCTCTGGACGGCAGCCGCGACGTCGTCCAGCTGCACTTCGGCGGCGGTACGCCAACCTTCCTCAGCGACGACGAAATGCGGCGCCTGATGGACATCATCCGCCAGCATTTCCGGCTCCTGCCCGGCGGCGAATATTCGATCGAGGTCGATCCGCGCAAAGTCGACCGGCACAACGTCAAGCTCCTCGGCGAGCTCGGCTTCAACCGGATGAGCGTCGGCGTGCAGGATTTTTCGCCGGAAGTCCAGGTCGCCGTGAATCGCGTGCAAAGCCTCGAAGAAACCAAGCTGGTCATCGATGCGGCCCGCGAATTCGGTTTCAAGGGCATTTCGGTCGACCTGATCTACGGCCTGCCCAAGCAGAACGTGATCAGTTTCAACCATACTCTGGACGAGGTCATCAAGCTCGATCCGGATCGGTTGTCGATCTACAACTACGCGCACCTTCCCGGCCTCGCCAAGCCGCAACGGCGCATCAATGAAGCCGACCTGCCTACACCGGACGCGCGCCTGCAGATCCTGCAACTGGCGATCCGCCGCCTGACCGACGCCGGCTATGTCTTCATCGGCATGGACCATTTCGCCAAGCCCAACGACGAATTGGCCGTGGCACAGCGTCAGGGCCGCCTGCACCGGAATTTCCAGGGCTATTCGACGCATGCCGAAGCCGACCTGATGGCCTTCGGTGTTTCCGCCATCGGCAAGGTCGGGCCCAGCTATTGCCAGAACGTGCGCACGCTCGACGAGTACTACGACAGCCTCGACCAGGGAGTTCTGCCGATCTTCCGCGGCATCGAACTCAACGCCGACGACCTCCTGCGCCGCAGCATCATCCAGGCGCTGAT
>CAIZHL010000241.1 GCA_903932755.1 uncultured beta proteobacterium | reverse complement strand
GGCATCCAGATGGTCGAAGCCTCCGGCGCCGGCTGCTGCGGCGCGGTGCGCCTGCACCTCAATGCGGCCGAAGGCGCACGCGACGATGCGCGGCGCAACATCGATGCCTGGTGGCCGCTGCTCGAAGCCGGCGCCGAGTGCCTGGTGATGACGGCCTCCGGCTGCGGTTCGCATGTGCTCGAATATGCCCACCTGCTGCAGGACGATCCCGACTATGCGGTCAAGGCGGCGCGGGTGGTGCTGGCGACGCGCGACATCAGCGAGGTCATCACCGCGGAAGCGGATGCGCTGGGTACGCTGCTGCTGGGCTGTGCGCAGTTGCCTCAAAATGAAACGCCGCTGGCCTTCCACAGCCCCTGCAGCCTGCAGCACGGCCTGAAGATCCGCGGCACCGTGGAACTGCTCCTGACCGCGGCGGGTTACCGCCTGACGCCGGTTGCCGATTCCCACCTCTGTTGCGGTTCGGCCGGTACGTATTCGGTGCTGCAACCCGAGCTTTCGAAGCGCCTGCAGGCCAACAAGCTCGCCGCCCTCAATGCCGGCGCACCGGCGGTGATCGCCAGCGCCAACGTCGGCTGCATGGGCCACCTGCAGGGCGGCACCGAGGTGCCGGTGCGGCACTGGATCGAGCTGATCGACGAACGCCTGGCTTCATGAGCCAGCGGGGCGGTTCGCGATGAGTGATATCCAACTCGACGCGACGGCGCGTGACTGGCCGACCCTGCATTCATCCTTTCGCTGGAACGTGCCGGCGCGCTACAACATCGCCGCAGCCTGCTGCGGACGCTGGGCCGAGGACCGTTCACGCTTCGCCCTCTACTACGAGGACGAGGCCGGGCACACCGAGGCCTGGAGTTTCTGGGACGTGCAGCAGGCCGCCAACCGGCTGTCCAACGTGCTGGGCGCGATGGGCGTCATGGCCGGCGATCGCGTCGCCATCATCCTGCCGCAGCGACCGGAAACCGGCATCGCGCACATGGCCTGCTACCAGATGGGCGCCATTGCGGTTCCGGTATCGCACCTGTTCGGCGCCGACGCACTCGAATTCCGCATGACACACGCAGGCGTACGCGTGGCGATCATCGACGAGGGCGGTCTGGAAAAGCTCGGCGCGGTACGCGACAAACTGCCGGATCTGAAACACGTGATCGGTGTCGGCGGCGCGCGCGAATCCTGGGTGCGCGAGTGGAGCACGCTGCTGGCGCTGGCCTCGTCGCGCTACGTGGCACGTGACACGGCCGCCGACGATCCGGCGATGATCATCTACACCAGCGGCACCACCGGCAATCCAAAGGGCGCACTGATCGCCCAGCGCAGCCTGATCGGCAATCTCTCGGGCTTCGTCTGCTCGCACGATTTCTATCCGCAGCGCGGCGACATGTTCTGGTCGCCGGCCGACTGGGCGTGGACCGGCGGCCTGTTCGACGCGCTGTTGCCGAGCTGGAATTTCGGTCAGCCGATCCTGGGTTATCGGGGTCGCTTCGATCCGGACAAGGCCTTCTGGCTGATGGAGAAGTACGGCATACGCAATGCCTTCCTCTTCCCTACTGCGCTGAAGATGATGATGAAGGCGGTGCCGCAGCCGAAGGAAAAATACGACCTCGCCCTGCGCTCGATCATGAGCGCCGGCGAAACGGTCGGCGAGACCGTGTGCGCCTGGGCGCAGGAAGCGCTGGGCATCACGGTGAATGAAATGTACGGACAGACCGAGATCAACTACATCGTCGGCAACTGCGCGGCGGTGACGCCGCCCAAGCCCGGCGCCATGGGTCGCGGCTATCCGGGCCACCAACTGGGCGTGCTCGACGACGAGGGCAATCCGGTGGCGCCCGGCGAGATGGGCGAGGTTTGCGTACAGCGCAGCTGCAACGGCGAGCTGGATCCGGTGTTCATGCTCGGCTACTGGAACAACCCGCAGGCCACGGCTGAGAAGTTCTACGGCGGCGGCATCGATGATCCTCAGGCATGGGGCCGTACCGGCGACCTGGCGAAGATGGACGAGGACGGCGTGCTCTGGTACCAGGGCCGCTCTGATGACATGTTCAAGAGCGCCGGCTACCGCATCGGTCCCGGCGAAATCGAGAATTGCCTGGTCAAGCATGCGGCGGTGTTGAATGCCGCGGTGGTCGGCGAGCCCGATGCGACGCGCGGCACGGTGGTCAAGGCCTTCATCGTCCTGCAGCCGGGACAGGTCCCCTCGGCGGCGCTCGAAACCTCATTGCAGGACCATGTGCGAAAATACCTCGCACCTTACGAGTATCCGAAAATCATCGAGTTCATCGACGCCTTGCCGATGACCACTACAGGCAAGGTGCAGCGCCGCCTGCTCAGGCAGCGCGGCGCCGCATGAAACCGAAAGCGAGACCATGACCGATCCAGCGAGCGGCTCCGAGCGCCGCAGCAACCCGCAGCTGCGCAAGATATTCGTCGAGGCCTATGACGTACTCGAGCCTTTTTTCAATCCGGACAACGACTGGGGCGGACAGCATCACGAGCACCTGGCCTATCTGGCCCTGCACGAGAGGTTTCCGGAATTGACGCCAATCGAGTCCTTCGCCCTGGTGACGGCGGCCAAGCGTGTGTTCCACAGTTCGGCGGCGCCGGTCGCTCCCTAGCCGGCTGGCGCCGGCCGCCCCGCTTCAGCCGGCAACCTATGACGATCGACAGCCGGTGGCCGGTCGCAAAAGTCGGCGCTGGCGGTACGGCGACCGATTTCGCCGTGGCCGCATCATTTCAACCAAGGGAGCAATCGCATGAAATTCGCAGTCGTCGCCGCGGCACTGATTCTTTCGACCGCCGGCGCTTTTGCGCAAGCTGTCGCGCCATTGACGGGAAGCGCCGTGTTCGTCACGGAAGTCGCGCGCGAGGTGTCCTTCGGCTGGAGCAGCAAGATGACATGGTCGGGTTACGCGCCAAGGGAGGTGAACTGGTCGCGCACGGCCGACGGGCTGGAGGTGCTTGGCGGCACGTCGGCCAGCCTGCTGGTCGATACCGGGACGTATCTGCACTACCCCGTCGCCGCCGGTGTGTCGCAACTGAGCGGAACCATTTCCCAGGGTTCCACGCGCGAGGGGCGGAAACTCGAGCCGGGTACTTACTGGAAGGCCGATCGGAAGTACACGACCGTGCCGGTAACCTATTGTTCCAGCAACGACCACAGTATCGATTCGAAGTTCGAGGTTGGCCCGGGCGAGCCCTACGTGCTGAAGATCGACGGCAATGAACTTACCATTGAGGTTACGCCCGTGGTGGAAAACGGCTGGTGGAACCGGTGCTACAGCGGCAAGCGCTTCACCCGCTTTCTGGTGTCCAGGGACCTTGGCGCGGTGGTATCGATCGAGCACGTCGGCTACACGCCGCAAGGCCACGCGCATGAGAGTTCCTACCGTTTGAACGTCAAGGAAATCAAGCGATCGCACGTTCCGGCCAAGGGGTCGTCGTGAATCGAATCGCCTTGTTTTGTGCTGCCGTTCTTGTCCCGATTTCCGCTTGCGCGCAATCGATTGAGCCCGTCAATCTGACCAGCGAAGAGGTCGTCACCCTGATCAAGGGCAAGTCCCTGATGACCCAAAACACACGTTGGGGCAGCGTCAGCCTTCAATTCAAGGAAGACGGCGCTCTCTAGTCGAGTTCCAGATAGACGTAAAGCCCCTGCACCGGCAGCGACTGGTCGTGGCGCAATGGAGCCATGACGATTTCGCCCACCGAGAATCCGCAGCTGCCGGCCAGTTCCCGCACATAGGATTCGGAATGCGTGTAGCGCAAGCTGGGGAGCAGGTGCATCTGATGTCCCGCAGGTGCCAGTTCCACGGTGAATGCAAAGCAGCCGGCCGGTTCAAGCAGGCGCCGAACCGACTGGAACACCGCCGTCAGTTCTCCGACGTAAATAAATACATCCGCGGCCAGCACCAGGTCGACGCGGCCGGTAGCCCCGATCAGGAATGTGGCCAGATCGGCATGGGTCAGGTCGCGATATACGCCGCGACCGCGGGCCTGGTCGAGCATCGTGCGGGAAACATCGACACCGTCTATGGCGTCGGCAAACGGGCGGATCAGCGCGCCGCACAAGCCGGAGCCGCAGCCGAGGTCAAGCACCGCAGGGTAGCGGCGTCCGCCCTGCGTCAGCGGCCGCACCAGCGTTTCATGGGCCTGGTAGTGCAAGCGCTCAACCAGGTGTGACTCGAAATCGGCGGCGTAATCGTCGAACAGCGCTTCCGCGTACTGTCGTGGCGGCGCGGCTGGCGCGCCGGTTCCGCGCACCGAGGCGAGGTAGTAACGGTGGAGTTCGGGTTCGGCGCCGTGCTCGAGCGCCTTCTCAAAACAGATGGCCGCATCGTCGAGGCGCTGCAATTCGCGCAGCAGGTTGCCGCGCGCGCTCCACGCTTCGGCGAAGGCCGGGTTGATCTCCAGCGCCCGATCGAAGTCCTGCATGGCCGGGGCGATGGCATCAAGCCGCAATTTGCAGCGTCCGCGTGCGAGGCAAAGTTGGGCATGTCGCGGCATCAGGGCCAATGCCTGCGTCAGGGAGTCGATGGCCGCCTGCCATTGCCCCAGGGCTTCATGGGCAAGCCCGAGGTAGGCTCTGGCATCTGCCTGTTCCGGCTCGGCGGCAGCGGCCCCTTGCAACAAGGGGATTGCCTCGTGCCATTGCCCGAGGTGAAAGCGGGTAATGCCCAGGTTGAGGAGCACCGAGGGGCGGCCCGGGGCCAGTGCCAGTGCGGCCTCGAAGCAAGTGCGCGCCGGATCGAGGCGTCCGGCCTCGAAGTGTTCGACGCCTTCGGCAAAATGCCGGCGGGCCTGTTCCTGCGTTTCGGTGTCCATGGAGTGTTCGCCAGTGGGTTGCGGCGGCGTCGCGCTACTTGAGCCAGCGCCGGCGCCAGAAGACGATCGACAGCGTGGTGGCGACGGTCGCCATCATGCCGAGCGCGATGAAGAAGCCGGTGGGCAGGTCGAGCAGCGGCATGGTCCTGAAGTTCATGCCGAAGATTCCCGAGATCAGCGTCGCCGGCATGAAGATGATGGCGACCACCGTCAGCGCGCGGACCTCCTGGTTGACCTGGTTGCTCGCCGCCGAGAGGTAGATGTCGAGCATGCCGGCGATCATGTCGCGATTGGCTTCCAGCGATTCGATGGCATGCACCGTGTGGTCGTAGATGTCGCGCAGGTAGGGCCGGGTTTCCGGCCGGAAAAAGCGTTCGTCGGCACGGGTCAGGCTGTTGATCACTTCGCGCAGCGGCCAGATCGAGCGGCGCAGGTTCAGCGTTTCGCGCTTGAGTTGATGCACCAGTTGCAGCGCGCCCGGCCGCGGGTGCTCGAGCATCATGTCTTCGAGCTCCTCGGTGCGTTCGCCGATATTTTCCAGGATGGTGAAATAGCGGTCGACGATGGCATCGAGCAGGGAATAGGCGAGGTAGTCGGCGCCCAGCCTGCGGATCTGGCCGCGGTTGTGGCGCAGGCGTTCGCGCACGGGATCGAAGCGGCCGCTGGGCCGCTCCTGGAAGCTCAGCACGAAGTTGGGCCCGAGGATCAGGCTGACCTGGTCGGAGCCGATCTGCTGGTTGTCGCCGTCGACTTCGAAAAAACGCGCGACGATGAACAGGTAGTCGCCGTAATCGTCGACCTTGGGCCGCTGGTTGGTGTTGAGGATGTCTTCCAGCACCAGCGGGTGCAGCTTGAAGCGGCGGCCGATTTCGGCCATCACTTCCGGTTCGTGCAGGCCGTGCACATTGAGCCAGAGCACCGGCAGCCTGGCTTTGTAGGCCTGCGACTCCGCCAGCGAACTGAACTGGTGCTCGGCGAACTCGGCTTCGCCGTATTCCATCAGCGAAATGGCCGCCTGTTCGGTCTTGCGTTCGCCCAGGTGGATCAGCGCTCCCGGCGCCAGGCCCACCTTGGCGGCTTGCGAGAAGCGCTTGGCGGCGCGCGCGTGGGCGCGGGCGGGCTTTGAACTCGTCATGTCGGATGGCTCAGTCAGAGGCGAAAGGCGTATCATATCCGCGGTGCAACAATGCTGCGGCAAGGTGTGCACAAGCCACGAACGAAAGCCAGGTTTCAGCGCGGCTGATGCCGGATCCGTCCGGCATCAGGCCTGGCGGCCGAAACCACAACGACAACAATGGCCGTTCGTGTATCGCGAGCATCGATGGAAAAGTGAATGGGAGAATCATGGCACTGACAATCGGAATTCCCCGGGAAACGCTGGCGGGCGAGAAGCGCGTGGCCACCGTACCTGAAGTGGTCGAAAAACTCATCAAGCTGGGTTTCAAGGTCGCCGTCGAATCCGGCGCCGGAGACGCGGCGAATTGCAGTGACGACAGCTACCGCGCCGCCGGCGCCGAAATCATCGCCGGCGCGCCTGCCCTCTGGGCGGCCGCCGACATCGTGTTCAAGATCGGCGTGCCGACCGCGGCGGAAGTCGGCCTCATGCGCGAAGGCGGCACCCTGATCGACTTCATCTGGCCGGCACAGAACCCGGAATTGATGCAGCAGCTGGCCGCGAAGAAAGCCACCGTGCTGGCCATTGATTCCTTGCCGCGCACGCTCTCCCGCGCCCAGAAGATGGATGCGCTGACCTCCCAGGCCGGCGTCGCCGGCTACCGCGCCGTGATCGAGGCGGCCAATGCCTTCGGCCGCTTCTTCAACGGCCAGATCACCGCCGCGGGCAAGGTGCCGCCGGCCAAGGTCTTCATCGCCGGCGCCGGCGTCGCCGGCCTTGCGGCGATCGGTACCGCTGCCAGCCTGGGCGCCATCGTGCGCGCCAACGACACCCGCGCCGAAGTGGCCGACCAGGTCGTGTCGCGGGGCGGCGAATTCGTCAAGGTCGATTACGAAGAAGAAGGTTCCGGCGGCGGCGGTTACGCCAAGGTCATGAGCGAGGGCTTCCAGCAGGCCCAGCGCGAGATGTATGCCAAGCAGGCGCGCGAGGTGGACATCATCATCACCACCGCGCTGATTCCCGGC
>CAIZHL010000240.1 GCA_903932755.1 uncultured beta proteobacterium | reverse complement strand
TCGGCGGAACCCCGTTAATAATTGGCTTAGACACCTGTATTAACGCGCCTCACGGCTGTTCCGCCGACCTGCTTTCGTGAAATATTCGGGCTAGCCGGATGACTCGCCTTGCCTGCCGGCGCTGCGGCCTTGCGCTCACGCTGATGCTGCTGGGTGGCTGCGTGTATCTGCCCGAGACCACCGCCCGCTACAACCCGGACTGCGGGATTTACGAGCGCAAAGCCATCATGCAAGCGCATCAGGTCGGCAGCTTGATGGGATGCCAGGACGAAGGCTGCGCGGTTCTCCTGGTCGCTGCCGGCGCGGTGACCGCAGCGTCGGCGGTGATCTCCGGCAGCGTGGTCGTCATCGGCAACATCGTGTACTGGCTCGAAAAACAGGGCCAGTGTGTGAATTCGCCGCACAAACCCGGGGATGCCGAGGTATCGTCCGCGAAATAGCCAGGCACCTGCCGCGACGCCCGCCAGGAGGAAGCCCGCGGCGACCGGCGCTTACTTGACCGACTTCAGGTAGGTAATAAGATTGCCTTTTTCGAAGGCGGTGCAATCCCGTTCATGCAGATCCATGCAATGCGCGGTGAAGTTCGCTTCTACTTTATTGGCATTGATAAAGCGCTCGGGATTGGCTGAAGGCGCCAGGGGCTTGAGGGGCAGCTTGGTCTTGATGTGCTTGCCTTCCTTTTTCGGATCCTCGGTATGGCAGCCGGAGCAGGTATAGTCGCCCGACTGCCAGGTGCGCCGGACCAGGTAAAACCTGCGTCCCTCCTCGACGGTGAAGGGCTTGTCCGAGACGTTGCCCCGCCCCTTTTCGTCCTTGACCTCGATCTTGGCCGCTGCGACATAGACCGCAAGCAACTTGTCCATCACTTCGATCTGTTGCGCAGAGACGGTGCCTTGTGCGCAGACCGGGAACGCGATGGCGCCGGCCAGCGCCAGCAAAAGATGTGATTTTTTCATTTTGAGCTCCTGCTTCGATGAATTGCGCTACGACAAGATCGCTCCATTTGATCGCAGGACGACGCCGTGCCAATTGATTGCCGTCAATAATTCTGCAAACTACCGGCCCGACGGCCGTAAGGCAGTTCCGCCGGCAAGCGGGCATTGACAGGTACTATCCGCCTTCGCCCAATCGAGAGAAACCACCCGCATGCGAGCAGAAGCCAATGAAAAGCCCATCAACGCGATCGTCGCGGCGGTACAACTGCCCAACGTCAGCGACATCGAGTTCGAGTCCTCGCTGGCCGAACTGCGCGACCTAGCGAAGACCCTGGGCTTCGAAATCGTCGCCACCTTCACCCAGAAGCGTTCAAGCTTCGATTCGACGGCCTACCTCGGCGCCGGCAAGCGCGAGGAAATCCGCGAGTTCGTCGACATGGAACCGGCACCGGGCGCCTTCGAAAAACCCCTGCACGCCGCCGCCGACCCCGCGGCCGGCAAGATCGACGCCATTTTCGTCGACCACGAAATCTCGCCCTCGCAGGCGCGCAACCTGGAAAAGGAAACCGGCTGCGAGGTGATGGACCGCACCATGGTCATCCTCGAAATCTTCCACCGCCACGCCACCTCGCGCGCCGCCCGCGCCCAGGTCGAAATCGCGCGGCTGGGCTACATGGCGCCGCGCCTGCGCGAAGCGGCCAAGCTGGCCGGTCCGCAGGGGCGGCAGCGCAGCGGCACGGGCGGTCGCGGCGCGGGCGAATCGCACACCGAGCTGGACCGGCGCAAGATCCGCGACCAGATCGCCGCCCTGCAGCAGGAAATCATCGCCATGGATGCCGAGCGCAAGACGCAGCGCGCGCGCCGCCAGGAACGCCAGGGACTGGCCAGCGTGGCCCTGGTCGGCTACACCAATGCCGGCAAATCCACCCTGATGCGGGCGCTGACCGGCAGCGATGTGCTGGTCGAGAACAAGCTCTTCGCCACGCTCGACACCACCGTGCGCGCGCTGCAGCCGGAAAGCCGGCCGCGCGTGCTGGTCAGCGACACCGTCGGCTTCATCAAGAACCTGCCGCACGGCCTGGTCGCCTCGTTCAAGTCGACGCTCGAAGAGGCGCTCGACGCTTCGCTGCTGCTGCATGTGATCGACGCCAGCGACCCCGGCTTCGAACGCCAGCTGGCGGTCACCGACAAGGTGCTGGCCGAGATCGGCGCGCAGGACGTGCCGCGCATCCGCGTCTTCAACAAGATCGACAATGTAGACATCAGCGGCGACCCCGCCGCGCAGGATGCGCGTGAAGCGATGCTGCGCGGCGCCTACCCCGATTGCATCGTCATGAGCGCCCGCCGCGGCGGGGACGTGGCGCGCCTGCGCGAGGCGATCATGGCAATCTTCCGGCAGGACCTGGCCGAAGCCGAGCTCTTCCTGCCGTGGTCGGCCCAGGCGCAGCGCAGCCGGATCTTCGCCAGCTGCGAAGTACTCGAAGAACGTGCCGACGAGCAAGGTGCCTTGCTGCGCATCCGCGGCGCACCCGAAGCGGTGGCAAGCCTCTGCGAGCAGTTCAGCCGCAGCTGAAAAATCATGCGCGGCGACTTTCCCTCGCGGGACGGTGCCGGCGCGCAACGCGATTCCGGGGCCGGCACCTGCCCTGCCTTCCGGTAAAATTTGCCTTCCGATTTCCTCCGTGAGGCCCCGCATGGCCGCAATCCAACGTGATCTGACCCGCACCACACTGGCCATCATCTGCCTGCTGCTGATGATCGTGGGTTCGCTCTGGGTCCTGCTGCCCTTCCTCGCGGCCACGGTGTGGGCAACCATGATCGTGGTCGCCACCTGGCCGCTGCTGAAGGCGCTGGAACTGCGCTTCGGCGGCCGGCGCGCGCCGGCGGTGGCGACCATGACGCTGGCCATGCTGCTCCTGCTGTTCGTGCCGCTCCTGCTGGCGGTGGATACCATCGTCAGCCATGCCGGGGAACTTGCCGACCTCGCCCGCAAGCTGGTTGCTGCGGGCCTGCCGCAACCTCCGGAATGGGTGGCCGGCCTGCCGCTGGTCGGCGAAAAACTGAACCTGTTCTGGATTCAGCTGGCCGATGCCGGCTCGCAGGCGTTGGTGGAGAGGGCCGAGCCCTACGCGGCCCAATCGGGCAGGTGGCTGCTGTCGAAGGTCGGCAATGTCGGATTCATGCTGATCCAGTTCCTGCTGATCGTGATCCTCTCGGCCATCCTTTACTCGGGCGGTGAAGCGGCAGCGGCCGGCATCAGGCGCTTCGGCCGCCGCCTCGCCGGCGATCACGGCGAGAACTCCGTCATCCTGGCCGGACAGGCGATCCGCGGCGTGGCGCTCGGCGTCTGCGTCACGGCGCTGGTGCAGACGGTGCTCGGCGGCATCGGCCTGGCCATCGCCGGCGTGCCCTTCGCCGCGCTGCTCTCGGCGGTGATGCTGATGTTCTGCATCGCCCAGATCGGACCGGGCCTGATCCTGTTCCCGGCGGTAGCCTGGGTGTTCTGGACCGGCGACACCGGCTGGGGAGTTTTCCTGCTGGTATGGAGCCTGGTGGTCACCACCCTGGATAATTTCCTGCGCCCCATGCTGATCCGGAAAGGCGCCGACCTGCCGCTGCTGCTGATATTCGCCGGCGTCATCGGCGGCCTGCTGGGTTTCGGCCTGGTCGGCATTTTCGTCGGCCCGGTGGTGCTGGCCGTGACTTATACCCTGCTCACGGCGTGGATAGACGGCGCCCGGGACGAGGCCACCACCGAGTGAACAGAACAGCGCAAGCGGCCCCCGCTTCCGCTGCCGAACCTACTTGGCGCCGCCGCCGATGAGGCCCCTCTTCTGCATTTCGGCTTCGACCAGTTGGGAGATCGCCTCGATCATTTCCGGGCGCGAGCGCGGATCGATGGTCTGCGTCGTCCCGGTCCAAATCGGCTTGTCCTCGGGCAGCTTGTAAAGCACGGTTTCGACCACCACGGTCGTGTTTTCGACCGTATAACCCGGCGTTGTCTGCACCACGGCATAGCCCTGGCCGTAATAGCCGCCGAAGTTCCCGTAATAGGGATTGACAAGCGCGTAGGGTCCGGTCTGCACGAAATGGGTGTGCGGCGGGATATAGGTTTGCGACTTGTCCACCGCCACCAGGCGGGAAACCAGCACGCCGTCGTAGCCGGCCTTGATCAGTGCGGCGCGCACTTTTTCCTTGTCCCTTTCGGGCTTGTCGAACAGCGTATGACTCGCCGTGGCCCTGGTTTCCGCCGGCATTTTGCGCACCACCTGGTCTTCCGCGAAACGCCGCACCGCGTCGTCTTGCGCCATCACGAAAACGGCGATGTTCTTCAGCGGCCCGCCGCGGTAATCGGGGCTTTGCCAGCTTGAAGTGAGCGAAGTGCTGGCGCAACCGGCCAGCAAGGCGACGACCGCGGCCAGCGCGAAACGGGAAGCTGCACTTGATGAATGGCCGGGTTTCATGGGAGCGATCCTTGTCAGCGGTTTGGAAAAGGGAAATCGAACGGTGGCGCGGAAAGTATCACTGCGGATCCGGTCGCGGTCAAGCCGGCCTGCCCTCACGCAATCTTTCCCGTGGCCGGAGAGGATGATTTAGGGCATATTGTCGCGCTCGATCGCATCGCTTGAATTTCAGGAAACGGAAAATGACACGTCGCTTGCTCTTTTGCCTGGCATGCCTCCCGGCCTGGTCGCTGGCGCAACAACTCCCCGACAACTACAGCCAGGACATCTTCGAGCGGCGCTTCGGCGCCGCGGACAAGGACGGCGACGGCCGCCTGTCGCGCACCGAAGCCTATGCCGAATTCCCGCGGGCGCCGCAGTTCTTCGATGAAATCGACGGCAATCGCGACGGCCACGTAACGCAAGTCGAATTCAACCAGGCCCTCGACCGGCGCGCTGCGGCGGCGCTCGACGCCGCCAGCCGCAGCGCCGCGGCGAAATACGTCAAACCCGAGTACCTCAAGGATGAACAGCCGGCGGCCGGCGGCGCAACCGCTGCGCGCGACCTGGCTTCCAGCATCGCGCAAAGGCGCAGCCGCGATTTCAATGAATTCCTCGGCGGCGACCAGGACCACGAAGCCTATCCCGACCTGCCCGTCGCCGACAGCGCATCGAACCTGGTGAACAAGTCCTACTGAGTCCGGCGCTCAAGCATCGCCCCGCAAACGTCGCGGGGATTTACCGCAGCCGCCGTAGCGCCAGCGCCGACTTTTCGCAGGCGGCCCGGATCTCCGCCGCACCATGTAAGCTGCAGGGTGTGACGCGCACTGCAGGCAATTGCTTAAGCTGTTCTTAAGATCGTCCGGATAGCATCCGGTCATGAACAAGTTGCCGGGCATTCCCGAGTCATGACGTCTCTCAACCTGCTGCTCTGGATAGTCCTCGGCATCGCTTTGCAGGTCGGACTGTTTCTCGGCATCAGCTTTTGGCAGCACTGGCAGTCGTACAGCCGCCTCAGACAAGGGCTGCCGGAAGCGGCCGAAGCGCTGCCCGCGGTCGATGTACCGCAAAAGGAAGCGGCCGGCTGGTCCGGTTTCCGTCGCCTCAAGGTGGCGCGACGCGTCGTCGAAGATTCGTCCGGGCACATCTGCTCCTTCTACCTTGAAGCCGAAGATCGTCAGCCGCTGCCCTCGTTCAAGCCCGGCCAGTTCCTCACCTTTCGTTTCGACGCGCCCAAGGCAGACGGCAGCGGCAGCGAACAGATCACCCGCTGCTACTCGCTGTCGGATGCCCCGACCCCCGAGCATTACCGCATTTCGATCAAGCGGGTGCCCCCTGCGCCGGGCGGCATCCATCCCCCGGGGCGTTCCTCGAATTTCTTCCACGACCATATCGAGGTCGGTACGACGCTGCAAGTGCGCGCGCCCTCGGGGCACTTTTATCTCGAACCGGGCAGCAGCCCCATCGTCCTGATCGCTGGCGGCATCGGCATCACGCCCATGCTGAGCATGCTCAACTGGTGCCAGGCGCACCAGCCCGGGCGCGAGGTCTGGTTCTACTACGGCGTGCGCAACAGCAGGGAAACCGCTTTTGCAGCCCACTTGGGCGCAATCGCCGCCGCCCACCCCAACGTTCATCTGCGCCTGTGCTTCAGCGATCCGCTGGCGGAAGATCAGGCGGGCAAGGACTTCCATCACCACGGACGGGTGGATGTGAATCTGTTCCGGATCGAATTGCCGCTGAAGCCCTTCCACTATTACATCTGCGGCCCCACGCCGATGATGGAAACACTGGTGACGGCGCTGGAGGACTGGGGCGTACCCGATTCTCACATCCACTTCGAAGCCTTCGGCCCGGCTTCCATCAAGCGTCGCAATGCCGGCGCGGCGATTGCCGGGGACGCCGTTGCAGCGCCTGCCGGCGACATCACAGTGACATTCGCCAAGTCGGGCAAAGCGGCGCAATGGTCGCCGCAGTCGGGCAGCCTGCTGGAATTTGCCGAATCCCAGGGAATCGCCATCGACTCGGGCTGCCGTGCCGGCGGCTGCGGCACCTGCCAGACCACCATCCGCTCCGGCGAAGTGTCGTACCTGCAATCTCCGGACTGCGATCCCGAACCCGGTAGCTGCCTGATGTGCGTCTGCACCCCCAGGACCGCCGTGACGCTGGAGGCCTGAATGAATACATCCGACACAGCCTCGCTCTGGCGCAAGCACATCCTGCCCTTCACGCTGCTGGTGACCCTGCTCGGGGTGGCGACCGTCATCGGCGACTACCTGCTCCATCGTCTCAACCTGGTCTGGGTGGGCCGCTATCTCGGCATCCCCGGCACCCTTCTGATCATCGGCTCGCTGCTCTATTCCCTGCGCAAGCGGAAAGTCATCGCGTCGGGGAACGTCAAATCCTGGCTCAAGATGCACGAGATCGGCACCTGGCTGGGTTCCTGGATGGTGCTGCTCCATGCCGGCGTGCATTTCAATGCCATATTGCCGTGGCTGGCCACCCTCGCCATGGGCGTCAATGTCATCAGCGGCATGGTCGGCAAAATGCTGCTGGCACGCTCGCGCGAACATGTCCAGGCCCAGCGCGAGCATTACCAGCTGCGCGGCTTGTCCAAGGCCGAGGTGGATCAGGCGGTGTTCTGGGAAGCGGTGACCTTTGACGCCATGGCCAAGTGGCGCAAGGTGCACATTCCGATCTTCATCGCCTTTGCCGTGCTGTCCATCGGACACATCGTCAGCATCTTCCTGTTCTGGGGCTGGCGATGAGCAGGATCCTCAAGTTCGTGCTGGCGGCCAACCTGATCGTCCTGGCCATCCTGGCCTTTGTCTATCCCCATCTGATGGTCGGCCCGGGAAAGCTGATACCCGGCCACAGCAAGCTCGAAACCGACTGCTTTGCCTGCCACACGGCGTTTTCCGGGACCACGACGGAACGCTGCACGAGCTGCCACAAGCCGGAGGAGATCGGCAAAGTCACGACCCTCGGGCAGCCGATCCAGAAGCCCCTGACCAGCACGCCATTCCATCAGCGGCTGCTGAAGCAGGACTGCCTGGCCTGCCATAGCGATCATGCCGGCGTAAAGCGCTTCCGTATCTCGGGCCGCTTCAACCACGGCCTGCTGCAGGCCGATGCCCGCAAGGAATGCCAGTCCTGCCACAAGTCGCCCAATGATTCCCTCCACCAGCAGATCACCGGCAACTGCAGCCAGTGCCACAGCCAGGAGAAATGGGTGCCCGCGACCTTCGACCACAAGAAGCATTTCGTCCTCGACCGCGACCACAATGTCAAATGCGTGACCTGTCACCTGCGCAACGACTACGCCAGCTATACCTGCTACGGCTGCCACGAGCACACACCCGAGAAGATCCGGCGCGAGCACATTGAGGAAGGCATTCGCGACTTCAAGAACTGCGTCGAGTGTCACCGCAGCGCCGATGAAAACGACATCCGCATGCCGGGGCGCGGGCAGGAACGCGACAAACAGTCCGGCAGGAAGCGGAACGAAGACTGATCCGACAAGCGGCTTCCGTGAGGCGCGGCAACCGCGCCAGAAGTTCGCCGGAAACCCTTCGCGCTCGCGCCGCTGCCGGAATATTCCTCAGAAGTGGCCGGCACGGCCGCGGCCGATCACTAGAATGTCGGCCATGTCCGCCCTCGCCCTGCCGCCCACTGCCCCATGAACTCCGTTTCGATGATGACGGAGCTCATCAATCCGCGCACCTTCCTGCTCGTGGCAAACCTGCTGGGCTTCTTCTGCGCGCTGGTGCTGTGGGTGCAGCAGCGCAGCTTTCCCGACGACATCAAGGGACTCGGTGAATGGGCCGTCGCCGTGGTCCTGATCGGTGTCGCCTCGGGCCTCTCCTCGATGCGCGGCCTGCTTTCCGATTTCCTGTCCATCGTGCTCCCCAGCGCCACGCTGCTGCTTGGACAATTCCTCCTGATCGTCGGCCTGCAGCGCTACCTGGGACGGCAAGTGAAGTGGCGTCCTGCGCTGGACGGGATCGCCGTGGTGGTGCTGCTGATCACCTTCCTCACCTACGTTACCCACCATTACCAGGGCCGCATCTTCCTCATGGCCCTGGCCCACATCGTCCTGTTTTCCGCCGGCGCCGTGCTGGCCTGGCAGGCCAAACCGAGCGGACTCGGCAGCCGCTTCCTGTTCCTGTTCTTCGTCCTTGGCGCCGGGGTGGCCGTGTGGCGCATCACCACGCTCAGCGGCGGGATCACCGAGAACGAGGACATCTTCGACCGCGACCTGATCCAGCAGGCCTTCCTCGCGATGTTTTCACTGGGGGTGCTGGGACTGGCCATCGCCTTCATCCTCATCACCAACGAACGCCTGCGCACCGAACTCGAATTCATGGCAACCCGGGATCCCATGACCGGTGCACTGAACCGGC
>CAIZHL010000239.1 GCA_903932755.1 uncultured beta proteobacterium | reverse complement strand
TTAAAAAACGTAATACAAATCGTACTAAATGAAGTATTCGAAGTCAATGGCGAGAAAATCGGCGATCGAGACACGGTTCCGAGCCTTCGGGGGAGAGATTAGTGCTATAGTGCATTCGTGCAGCAACCAATCGGGGGAATTTTCATGACAGGCGCAGCCACGCAATCCAGCGTAAAGGTGATTGGAGCAAACGGACAAATCTCGCTCGGCAAGCAGTTTGCCGGCAGGCAGGTTCTGGTGGAAGAGCAGGAGCCCGGCGTGTGGCTGGTGCGAACCGCCAGCGTCATTCCGGACAACGAGCGCTGGCTGCAGCCGCCGCAAGTCGCCGCGGATCTGCAAAAGGCGCTGGCTTGGGCGCAAGCCAATCCGCCGGCCGATGCGAATGCGGACGTGATCATGGAGCGATTGAATGCCCAGGTCTGATCCAGACGGAACGGTTCGACTTGATCTGAATAATCCGGTGTTTCAGGAAAATCTGCTGAGCTTGCAAAAACCGGAACGGCTTGCCGCCCTGGACGCACTCGGTAGATTGCGGCAGATGACCTGGAATCAGGTGTATCGGGACAAGGGCCTGAAGTGGGAAAAAATCGTCAGCTTCAAACCGCCCGTCGGGATCGATGCCCTCTATTCACTTCGAATAACGCAGTCGCGACGGGCCACTGCCTACCGTGATGGCAACTACATTCGACTGCTGACCATCGCGCCTGACCACGACAAAACCTACGGCAAAAAATAAGCCGCGACTGCTCGTGACGTGTTTCTGGCGAAACTTCGGTTTGAGTGTGGTGCAAAAGCCACAAAATGATCATGGCGGGGGACAAAAAGTGCTGTGGCGATTGTCCGCCGTCCGGCTCTAAAGCAAAATGCCCACAGCTTCCCGGATTCGGGTAGTGGCAGCGACCAGTGACCGACCACGTGGTGTCATTGCAGACTGTTTAAAACTAACTCTCTTTTTGGAGAAATCTATGCAAAAGAAACTAATCGCAGTTGCCATCGCCGCGATCTCCGCCGCTCCGGCTTTCGCGCAATCCAACGTGACCATCTACGGTCGCGCTGACTACGGCTACCTGAGCCGCAGCGGCGACGACGGTGCAACCTTGAACCGTGACCGCAAGAACGAATTCCTGTCCGGCATCGGCGCGGGTTCCCGCATCGGTTTCCGCGGCACGGAAGATCTGGGCAACGGCCTGAAGGCGATCTTCGAATACGAATTCGGCACTGACATTGCATCGGCTGGCGCCGGGCAGGCGGCCACCTGGTCCAATCGCCACTCCTGGCTCGGCGTCACCGGCAACTTCGGTACCGTCGTCGGCGGCAAGCTGGACGGTATCCGTTACGGCATCTTCAACAAGTACGACGCCTTCGGCGGCGGCTACTCGGGCAACTTTACCCAGATGACCGCCCAGGTCGACCGCGCTTCGAACGCCGTTGCTTACATCTCGCCGAAGTTCATGGGCGGCTTTGACCTGACCCTGGCCTACGCGACGCACATCGGTGAGGCAAACCCCCTGGGTCTGGGCAGTAATGAAGGTTCCGGAGCTTCGGTTGGGGCGCCGAGGGTTGCAGGTGACACGGGTAACGACGGCGACGCCGGCCTGAACTCGATCCGCCTCGCCTACGGCAACGGCCCGATCGCTGTTGACCTCGACTGGGAGCGCGTTTCTTTCAAGAGCAACGGTGCGGGTACGGCCGCTGTGGTTGATGATGTCACCGTCTGGACCGTCGCCGGTTCCTACGATTTCGGCATGGTCAAGGTTGCCGCTTTGTACGACAACCTGAAAGCCGACGGCCGCGGCGGTGTTGGTACAATTCACGACGTCGACTCATGGTTCGTCTCTGCTTCGATGCCTTTCGGTAATTTCGTCGCCAAGGCCACCTACGGTCAAACCGATAACGACGAAATCAACAATTCCAAGTCGAAGAAGATTGGTATTGGCGGTCAATACAACCTGTCCAAGCGCACCAACGTGTACGCGAACTACGGCAAGATTAGCAACGATACGGCGGCTACGAACATGATCAGCCCGGCCGCAAATTGCTTCACGGGTAATTCTGCAGTTGTTGGGTGTACCAGCGCTTATGGTGTCAAGGGCTTCGACATGGGCATCGCCCACAGCTTCTAATCTGACTTAGTCAGTTTTGAAGTTAAAACGGACGCTTCGGCGTCCGTTTTTTTATGGGTGTTTGCATTTCCTGCGGTGGCAGCTTGCGAAATTGCGTGGCTCATCGTGGGCCGGACTTCAATCTGTCATGGCTTAATTAAAGGGGCCAGGGTCGGATTAAAAGAATTAAAGGAATTAAAGGGGCCAGGGTCCAATGGCACTACCTTAAGAAAAAGCCGCTATAAACCATGGAGATAGGAGGTGGGCTGACGAACTCGAAGCGTTACGATGCGGGTGTCGAATCCGTGATGCATAACGCTGGAGGGTCAGCCCAAATGGATCATAACAAGCGGCGGGGGATGGCAGGGCAAGTCAAGCGGTTTTGTGCGCGATTTGCCCAAGGAGCGGGCGGCGCTCTAGGGCGGGTAATACCGCAGCAACGCCTGCTGCAGTGGATCGAACAGGAGGCGGGAGATTACCGTGAGCGTATCTATGGACCGCTGCAGACCTTGATGCTGTTCATTGAACAAGTGCTGGGTGCGGACCATAGCTGTCAGGATGCGGTGGCGCAGGGCGTAAGTCATCGGGTGGCGTTGGACCAGTCGCCGTGCAGCCTGAACAGCGGTCCCTACTGCAAGGCCCGAGCGCGCCTGGCGCTGAGTCTGATCGAGCGGCTCGGTCGTGAAGTCGGGGAACGGTTGCGTGCGGGGCAGCCGGAGGTCTGGCGTTGGCGCGGCCGGGAAGTCAAACTGTGATCGACGGCACCACGGTCGCCATGCCCGACACGGCGGCGAATCAAGGCGAATTCCCCCAGAGTACGACCCAGAAGGCCGGGCTGGGATTTCCGCTGGCGCGCGTGGTGGCGATCATCTCGTTGTCGTGTGGCGCCGTGCTGGAATGGGCCACGGGGCCGTGCGAGGGCAAGCGCAGCGGGGAGACGGCGCTGCTGTGGCAGTTGGCCGATCGCCTGCGGCCGGGGGATGTGGTCATCGGCGACCGCTATTTCTCCGGGTACTTCCTGCTGGCCTGGTTGATTCGGCAAGGGGTCGATGTCGTGATGCGGCAACATCAACTGCGGCACACCGACTTTCGCCGGGGCCGACGACTGGGCGCAAAGGATCATGTCGTGGCGTGGGCGCGTCCGCAACGACCGTCCTGGATGGACGCCGCGACCTACGCGACAATGCCTGAAACCCTGGTCCTGCGCGAAGCCCGCGTGGGCGGACTGACCTTGGTCACGACCCTCATCGCAGCTACAGAGGTCAGCAAGAAGGACTTGTTGCATCTCTACCATGCCCGTTGGCAGGTGGAACTGGACCTGCGTTCGATCAAGACGGTGATGCAGATGGACGTGCTTCGCTGCAAGAGTCCGCAGATGGTGAGAAAGGAAATCGCCGTGCATCTGCTGGCGTACAACCTGGTGCGCGCCGTCATGGCCCAAGCGGCATTTCTTGGTCATGTGCTGCCGCGCCAGTTGAGCTTCAAGGCCGCCCTGCAATTGATCCGCGCCTTTGAGGAAAGCCTGCGGCACGCGCCCCGCGGACGGCTTTCCTTCCGTCAGGCGTGTCTGCGCGCCGGGATCGCCCAATTGCGATTGCCACACCGGCCGGGCCGCGTCGAACCGCGCGCGGTTAAGCGACGACCCAAGCCTCACCCGCTCCTGACACAACCGCGCCACATTCTCAAAGCGGCCCTTATCGAACAGCAACAGGCACTTCATGCCAATGACTTATGGTAGTGCCATTGGGGCCAGGGTCGAATTAATTTCACGAATGTTTTGAAGGCGGCACGACACTCAATTTGTGGAGCCTCGGGTTTCCCGGGCACCTTCCATGATGCGGGGTCGTTGAAGCTATTTTCAAGTTTCCGGCTTGACTTGAAATATATATGTTTATATGTATCATCGGGCTTGTGAACTTCACGTAGAAACCCGCCAAGCGCGCGAGCAACCTGAAAAAGCATGGCCTTGACTTCGCCGATGCCGAGCAGGTGTTTGGCGGTCCAACCTTCACAGTGGAAGATGTCCGAGATTTCGATGGCGAGCAGCGCTTCAATTCCACCGGCTTTCTGGGCACAGCCATTGTGACGATCACTCACACGGAAACCAACGACAAGATCCACATTATCTCCATGCGAAAGGCGGAACCCCATGAAATCGACACCCTCTCCCGCTATCTCTAAGCCGCCCCGTCTGCGTGTTGGCTTGAAGGATGTCAGTCGCGACGAATTCTCGGCGGCCGTGCAGGAAAAGCTCGGCAAACAGCGTGTTTCGATCATGCTGGATGGTTCAGTCATTGCGTTCTTCAAGGCCAAGGCTGGAGATCGCGGTTACCAGACGCTCATCAATCAGGCGCTTCATCAGGCCATGACGGGCGAGCAGATCGAGTCCACCT
>CAIZHL010000238.1 GCA_903932755.1 uncultured beta proteobacterium | reverse complement strand
CGTCGACTCGATCATTGATGCGGTCAAATGGCTGGGTTGCTCGTGGGAAAAGGGCGGCGAAACCAATCTTTACTACGCCTCCAACTATTTCGACTGGATGCTGCAATCGGCTGAAGCGCTGATCAAGGCCGGCCACGCCTATGTCGACAGCCAGTCGGCCGAGGAAATGCGCGCCAACCGCGGCACGCTGACCCAGCCGGGCAAGAACTCGCCCTTCCGCGAGCGCTCCGTCGCCGAGAACATGGATTTGTTCAAACGCATGCAGGCCGGCGAATTTGCCGACGGTACGCACATCCTGCGCGCCAAAATCGACATGTCCGCGCCCAACATCAATCTGCGCGACCCGGCCATCTACCGCATTCGCCACGCCACGCACCACAATACCGGCGACAAGTATTGCGTGTACCCGATGTACACCTTCGCCCACCCCATCGAGGATGCGCTGGAAAACATCACGCATTCGATCTGTACCCTGGAATTCGAGGACCAGCGCCCCTTCTATGACTGGCTGCTGGCGCGGCTGGCGGAACTGGGCTGCGTCAACACACCCCTGCCGCAGCAGATCGAATTCGCCCGCCTCAATCTTTCCTATGTCGTGCTGTCCAAGCGCAAGCTGATCCAACTGGTCGAGGAGAAGCACGTCGACGGCTGGGACGACCCGCGCCTGCCGACCCTGGTCGGCGCGCGCCGCCGCGGCTTCACGCCGGACAGCTTCCGCCGCTTCAACGAAATGAACGGCGTCACCAAGTCGGATTCCTGGATCGACATCAGCGTGCTGGAGGAATGTCAGCGCGACCATCTCAACGAAACCGCGCCGCGCCGCATCGCCGTGCTCGACCCGGTCAAGCTGGTCATCGACAACTATCCGGAGGGGCAGGAAGAGGAATGCCTCGCCCCCAACCACCCGCAAAAGCCCGAGTGGGGCAAACGGCCGGTGCCCTTTTCGAAGGAGTTGTGGATCGAGCGAGAGGACTTCATGGAGACGCCGTCCAAGGGCTATTTCCGCCTCTTCCCCGGCAACACGGTGCGCCTGCGCTACGGCTTCGTCATCAAGTGCACCGGTGCTGACCATGATGCCGCCGGCAACATCACCGCCGTGCATTGCGAGTACATGCCCGACTCGAAATCCGGTACGCCGGGATCCGACACCTACAAGGTCAAGGGCAACATCCACTGGGTTTCGGCCAAACATGCCTATGCCGCGGAGGTGCGCCTTTACGACCGCCTGTTCGCCGTCGAAGCCCCGGGCGAGGGTGGCCGCGACTTCATCGCCGACCTCAACCCGAACTCGAAGCTGGTCATTTCCGCGCAACTCGAAGCCGCGCTGAAAGGCGCCGCCGCCGAGGATCGCTTCCAGTTCGAACGCCACGGCTATTTCGTCGCCGACCGCGTCGACTCCAAGCCCGGTGTGCCGGTGTTCAATCGCACCGTGACGCTGAAGGATTCGTGGTCCAAGGGCAAATAGCAGGCGCAGCAACGAATGCCGCGCCATCAAGGACTGGCGGCACGGCGGAGCACGGAGCAGAATCGTGTTTTTCCTGGCCATCCACTGAAGGAGTTTCCCATGCGCAGATTCGTCTATCTATTCGTTGCCGCCGGCGCAGGCCTCGCGGCGCCGGCCCACGCCATGAAACCCGGCCTGTGGGAAATCACCTCGCAGATGAGCGGCGGCGGCATGCCGGCGATGCCGGCCATGTCCGCCGCCGAACGCAAGCAGATGGAAGCCATGGGCATCAAGATGCCCGGCGCCGCAGGCGGGCCGATGAGTACGGTGACAAAACTATGCGTCACCAAGGAACAGGCCGAAAAGCGCCAGCCGCCGCAGAGCGACGAAGACCGCCGCCAGCGCTGCGAGCAGAAGGACGTCAAGACCTCGGGCAACACGACAACGTGGAAGATCGAGTGCAGCGGCGAACAGAAAATGACCGGCACCGGCTCGATCACTTATCAGGGCGAGGAAAGCTACAAGGGTGAATCGACCTTCAACATGCAGGATGCCAAACGCGGCCCGAGCACCATGAAGCAGACCTACTCGGGCAAGTGGCTGGCTGCGGCCTGCAAGTAGGCGCCGGTTTCGCGCTTCCGCCTGCCTGACCCGGCGACGATTGCGGTGATGCGACAAATTGCGCAGTCCCCATCACCTTTTGCCCTCCCGCTTGAATTTCGCCGGCCAGGTTGAACATCGGTAGCGCGCCAGGCCGATTCGCGAAGTGTTGCCAGACCATCTCGCCTTACCGTTCGTGAAGTAGAATTCCGCCGCTGTTTCGCACAACTATTTGATGAGGCCTCGTTCCACCCGTGACTAACCTGGTGCGCCATCGCTATATTTCCTGGATCGCGATCTTCGCGGTGCTGGTCGTGGCGTTCGGGCCGACGCTGTCGCGAGCCTTGCCGTCGTCGTCAAACCTGCCGCCCGCCTGGGCCGACATATGCAGCAGCACATCGGGCGATTACAAAGCTTCCGCGCCGGGCGCTCCGTCCCGCCACCACGATGCCGGGCATAGTCATTGTCCGCTGTGCCTTGGCCACAGTATCCAATTCGCCCTCATGGCGGCGCCATACGAGTTTCATCTTGCGGCCGGCGAGGCTGCCGGATACTTTTCCCCCGCCGCAAACTCGACACTTTCCCGTTTCATTCGTCACCGGGCGCAGCCCCGCGCCCCACCCGCTTACTCCTGATCGTTTGTTGGCTCCGGCAGGCTAGCCCCGCCGGAACCACCCGTATCAATTCAGGAGTTTTCGCATGCGGAAGCCATTCCTTCGCAGCGCTGCGGCCATGGCTGTGGCGCCACCCTGTATTCCGGCCCAGTTGCAACCGACCGTCACGCGGCAGCATTCCAGCGGCGTGATTTACGCCGCACGGGAGCCGCGCAAGGACGAATTTCGTGGCCGTGTCCGGCAATTTTTCGATCGCCGAGCGGAACGCGGACGGCAGCGGCGGATGGGCGCGACCCTGCAAAGCGCCGGTATCCCTCGGGACACCGCAGAAAAACTGGTGCGACGACTCACTCGAACCAAAAAGTTGGCGGGTGAAGAGCGTGCAAAGCGCCCGGGGCCGGCCGCCACAGCCACAGCCCCGGGCAGCGCTGCCGCGCAACCGCATCATCACCAAAAATAAAGGAAAAACCGTTGAAAAATATCGAACTCAAATCACTGGGTATCGCCGCTTGCTTTCTCGCTGCAAGCAACACCATGGCCCAGCAAAGTAATTCCCTGCAAACGGAT
The DNA here is from genome assembly GCA_903932755.1 of uncultured beta proteobacterium. Classification (GTDB taxonomy): domain Bacteria; phylum Pseudomonadota; class Gammaproteobacteria; order Burkholderiales; family Rhodocyclaceae; genus Sulfuritalea. The sequence goes on along the minus strand of CAIZHL010000238.1, from coordinate 3,726 downwards.
GCCGTCGTGGTTACAGGCCGCCCGATCATTGAAGCCAACGAGGTAGGCGCCTCTTCCACACTGTCCACCCGGGTGACCGATGCCCAGGTCAGAGACCTTGGCGCCCTGGATCTGGCGGCAGCGTTGCGGATGACGCCCGGGGTCCAGATTTCACGCTACAACGAAGTCGGGTCCTATGACGGCAACCAGGGAGGCAGCATCTATATCCGCGGACTCGGCACGAGCCGCCCGGGCAGCGAGATAAAGACCTACATCGATGGCCTGCCGGTCTATATGGGCTTATGGAACCACCCCCTGATCGACTTGCTGCCGCTTAACGGGATGAAGACCATCTCCGTCCAGAAGGGGCCGGACCTCCAGTCGAGCGGCAATAATTTTGCCGCGGTCAACCTGGAGTCCCTGCGTGCCACCAAAGAAGGTGTCTCGGGCAAGGCCGGCATTTCATTTGGATCCTACGCGACGCGGACCGCGCAGGGCAGCATGACAGGCAAATTGGACAACGTCGACTTCATGCTGGCAGGAAGCCATCTCGAATCCGACGGGGACCGCCCCAACTCGGATGGCAATCTGGATAGTGCGATCGGACGTATCGGACTCGCGATCAACGGCCACTGGTCGATAGGTGCCAGTTTCCTTTCGGTGCGCAACAAAGTCGGCGACCCTGGCGACAACCGTTACGCGGTATCAAGTAGCGCAATCGGCCCCTATCCATTTTCCAATGGGGTCGCACGCAACAAGTCATCCACCGACATGTTCAGCGTTTCCGCCAGACATCAACACGGCACATGGAACGGCGAATTCAACCTGTACCAGAACCGCGGCGAAAACAATCTGGCCAATGACGCCGCATGGGGAACGTTCAAGAGTAGCTTCGAAATGAACGGCTTCCGCTGGAAAGAGTCCTTTTCGCCCTGGGAAGGCGGCGAGGTCACCGCCGGTGTCGATCGTGAATCCATTCGCGGCGACGTGTCCGGCCCGCACGTCGGTTCGGCAGTCGGAACCCCTTTCGCGTTCAATACCGCGGGCAAGGCAGACATTCCCGAATTCACCCTGCTATCCACCCACCTCGGCATCAGCCACGGTTTCCGCCTGAATGACCAGTGGCTCGTGCGACCATCCATCGGCTTGAGGTACTACGACAGCAATCGCTACGCGTCAAAAACTGCCGCCCAGGCCGGTGCATCGCTTGTTTCGGAGCAATTGACCATCTACGCCAACTATGTCGAAGGCATTCTCTACCCCGGCGCAGAAACCAATGCGATTACCAGGGCTTTGCCGATGGCGTTCGCCGCGAACAACGGCTGGGACCGGCTGAAACCTTCGGAGGACAAGCATCGGGAAATCGGCATGAAATGGGAAGCCACCGCAACCACGCGCATCGACCTGAGCGTGTTTGAGGATGAGATAAGCAACCGCTATGTCTGGAGCGGGTTCGCTGCGGGCGCCTTCGCTCCGCCGGCATCCGGCGTCTGGAGCAACTCCTTCCCGGATTACAGTACGCGCGGCGCGGAAATTTCCGTGCAGCATCAGCTTGGCCGGGATTGGCAGATGTTTGGCGGACTGACCCGGCTCGACTCGAGCCTGTCCAATCTGCCTTACCTGCCCAATTCAGCGATCTCCGTCGGCGTAAATGGCAAGTTGTTCGGCTACAAACTGGCGGTCGATGCCCAGCACCAGAGCTCGATGCACTCGATGACCTGGGATCGCGGCGCTTTTGCGCCGGGCAAGGTGGATAGCTTTACGGTCGCGAATGCCCGTCTGGCCTACCCCATGCCCGCCCTGGGCAAGGGCGGTGAAATCTACATCATGGTGAACAATCTGTTCGACGCCGGTTACGAATACAACGCCGGCTACCCCATGCCCGACCGCAACGCCCGCCTTGGCTTGACTGCCGCCTTCTAAGCGATATCCCCCGCCGGCTGCTAACCGGCGGGGCGTTGAAAAACGCCGACAGCTACCGGCTGAACAGGGCAGGCATTGAGCGCAGGAAAATTCCGGGCACGCCGGACATGCATCAATCCTGCTGCCCGTAGCCGGCGAACTTCGCCAGCACCCGCGTCATTTCATCCGCCGGCAGGAGCTTGGGCGCGCCCAGTTGCAGCACGCGCCAGTACTGTTCGCAGAGGGTCTCCAGTTCGACGGCGAGCGCCAGCGCGTGATCGCAGTCGCGGCCGAACACCACCATGCCGTGATGCGCCATGAGGCAGGCACAACGGTCCGCCAGCGCGGCGATGATGGCGTCGGACAATTCCTGGCTGCCGAAAGTTGCGTAGGCGGCGCAGCGCACATCGGCACCGCCGAAGCGCGCCACCATGTAATGAAAAGCCGGAACACCCATCGCCTGGCAGGCCAGCGCGGTGGCGAAGGGCGAATGTGTATGCACCACGGCGCCCGCCTCCGGCCGCGCGGCATAAATGTCGCGATGAAAGCGCCACTCCGACGAGGGCTTGCGCAGCCCGCTCGGCGTGCCGTCAGCGCCGTCCGCCTGGATACCGCTTTGCATAACTTTTGACATGTCGTCCGCAGTGCAGGCATCGTAAGCCATGCCGGTCGGCGTTATGACGAAACCGCCCACACAGCGTGCGCTGACGTTGCCGGCGCTGCCGCGATTGATGCCCGAGGCATTCATCGCGCGCGCCGTGGCGAGTACTTTGTCAGCCAGAGCGGTCATGATTGCCACTGCCGAAGTTCGTTCGCCGCAGCGATGCCGCGCTCGGAGATGATGCCGCTGATCAGCGCCGCCGGCGTAACATCGAATGCCGGGTTGGCGACCGGGACGGCGCCGGCACCAAGTTCTTCCGCACCACGCTCTTCAATGGGGATCCGCGCACCCGAGGCGCAGGCGAAATCGATGGTCGACAGGGGCGCGGCGACGTAGAACGGCACGTCGTGCGCGCGCGCGGCGAGCGCCTTGAGATAGGTGCCGACCTTGTTCGCGGTATCGCCGTTGGCGGCGATGCGGTCGGCACCGACGATGACCAGGTCCACCCTGCCCTGCATCAGCAGCAGGCCGGCGGCATTGTCGGCGATCAGCGTGTGCGGCACGCCCGCCTCGGCGAGTTCCCAGGCGGTGAGCAGACCCTGGTTGCGCGGCCGGGTTTCGGATACCCAGACGTGCACCGGCAGCCCGGCGGCATGAGCGGCATAGACCGGTGCCAGCGCCGTGCCGTGTTCGACGGTAGCCAGCCTTCCTGCATTGCAGTGTGTCATGACGTTGATCGGGTCATTGCCATTCCACTTTGCGCGCAGCAACGGCATACCGTGCATTCCGATTGCAGCATTCGCGGCTTTGTCTTCGGTGGCAATGGCTCGCGCCTCTTTCCAGGCCATGTCGCGCCGTGTCGCCAGCGCCGAGTTTTGCAGCACGCGCTGCATGCGCGCCAGGGCCCAGTGCAGATTGACGGCGGTGGGCCGCGTCGCGGCAAGGGTTTCGATTACCAGTGAGAGGCGGGCATCGCCCGCATCACCGGCCAGTCCAATCGCCACACCGTAGGCGGCGGTGGCGCCGATCAGCGGCGCACCGCGCACCTGCATGACGCGTATGGCATGGGCGGCATCCTCGATAGTGGCCAGCCGCAGCATCGCGGCATCGCCCGGCAAACGCGTCTGATCGAGGATCAGAAGGCCGTCGCCATCCTCTGTCAGCGTTGGCCAGCGCGTCGCCACCGGTTCAGCTCAGTTTGCCGTGGCAGTGCTTGTACTTCTTGCCGCTGCCGCAGGGACAGG
>CAIZHL010000237.1 GCA_903932755.1 uncultured beta proteobacterium | reverse complement strand
TGATCGCTTCGGTGGCTTCCTTGATCCGCCCCACGACTTCACGCAAGCGCTCGATCGTGGTGTTGGTGTCGTCTTTCAGCTGACCGAAAATGCCCTGATACTCGGCGTCGATGGTTTGCGTCAGGTCGCCCTGGGAAACGCGGGACAGGACTTCCGAGGTTGCCACCAGCGCCTGCTGCGTGGTATCCAGCAAGCCGTTGATGCCCTGTGCCAGAGTGAGGAAGAATCCTTCCTTGCCCGCCGGATCGATGCGGCTGTCGAGCCGGCCGGCACTGGCACTCGCGACGATTGTGGAAATTTCCTTTTCCACCATGAGTTGATCGGTGCGGTCCTGCCACTCGCCGACCGACCCGAGGCGCTCACCGTCCCTGTTGAGGACCGGGCTGGTGACGACACGGTAGGTGCGGCCGCCGATGTCCATCATGGTCTCGACGGTGGTGCTGAGCGCGGCAAGACGTTTCAATGCAGCATCCGGGTCCGCATACAGGTTGCCGATACTGCTGCCGACAAATCCGTCAACGCTGAACGCCGGATTCTGCGCCTTCAAGGTCGGCTCGATGCGGCGCAGAGTGTCGGTCAGGGCGAGGTTGGCGTAAAGAACATGGCCAACCGTATCTGCAATCCGCACCGGTGTGCTGACGTTGTCGAGCGCGATCTTTATGCGCGTCATTTCATCGGCCTGACGCTTCGCATCGGCGACCTCAAAGCCAAGGCGGTTCTGCATGGTCTCCAGCCCCTGGCGCACGCGACCGATCTCGTCATTGCCGGCTACATCGAGCGGGGTGTCGTACTTGCCGGCGGAAAGGGCACGGAAGGTCGGCAGCACGTCGCGGTTGAGCGGCGCCATGATCAGCCGTCCGACCATCAGATAGATTGCGACCAGGAGGGCGATTACCATCCCCACTCCGCCCGCCCCGACCAGCAGTTTGATGTTTCGCGCCAGGGCCTCGAATTCATCGATGTAGGTGCCGCCGACCACCACCCAATTTACGCCGGGAATGGTTTCAAAGCTCACCACCTTTTCGCGTGGGGCCTTGTCGCCCAGTTCGGCATTCATCCATGGGTAACGGATGCTGCCCTGCTTCTTCTCGAGGATCTCGCGGATGAATTCGCGGCCGGAGGCATCCTTCGCGGCCAACAGGTTGGCGCCTTCCTTTGCCGGATGGATGATCAGGGTGCCGTAGGCCTTGCCCGGATTGCCATCGAGCATGTAGTAGTAGCCGGTATCGCCGACCTTGATGGTCTTCACCTGTTTTTTCAGCGACTCGAGCGCGGTGCTCATGTCGCGCCCGACAAAGGTCGCACCGATCACTTGCCCGCTCTTGCCCTTGATCGGGTTGTAGCTTGTGAAGTAGGGCTTGTTGAACAGTGTCAGGAGGCCGCTCCATGACTTGCCCTCAAGCAACGAGCTGCGGGCCGGATGATCCGACCCCAACAGAGTGCCGACGGCTCGCTCGCCATTCTCCTTCTTGACCGACGTGGTGACACGTACAAAGTCCTCGCCCTTGCGCGCGAACACCGTGGCGACTGCGCCGGATCCCTTCGAAAACTCGTCGACCTCCTCGAGACGATTGTTGACGATCTCGCTCTTGCCGTGCCGCAACACGGGTGCCGCATCGCTTCCATCAAGCGTAATGCCGTCATGGAACAGGCCATCGAAGGCACGATTGAGCAGAACCGATTCCTGGCGCAAGGCATCAACCTTCAGTTCGACCATGCCGCGGATCAGCCCGACATCACGGTTCAGGTCGGAGAGCCCGCTGGCTTCGAGAGCACCGCCGACGTGACTGCCGAGCAGGGTCACGCCGATGCCGAGAACGACAGCGGCGATCAGCCCCGAACCCAGCGCCAGCTTGGCCGACACCGATGCATCGGCCAGGCGCTTGCGCAGCCGTGCCAGAGCGCCGCTTGAACTCACCCAGCCATGCTGAACCCGAATTCCGGCGGCCTTGCCTTCTCTGATTTGCCGATACACGCCGTCCGCCGCTTCGACCTTGGCACGCGCAGGCTTGCGGCGAACCGACATGTAGCCGGTTACCTGGCCGTTTTCCCAGACCGGCGCGGCGTGCGCCTCGACCCAGTAGAAATCGCCGTTCTTGGCTCGGTTCTTGACGTAACCGACCCAGGGTCGGCCGGCCTTGAGGTCACGCCATAGATCCTCGAAGGCCTCGGGCGGCATGTCCGGATGGCGCACGAGGTTGTGCGGTGCGCCTATCAGCTCCGCCTCCGTGAATCCGGAGATATCGAGAAATCCCTTGTTGACGTAAGTGATCCGGCCTTGCAGATCCGTCTTCGAAACGATCAGAGTCGCGTCGGTCAGTTGGATTTCGTTGCTGGTTACAGGCAGGTTCGTACGCATGGAGAATCTCTATCTAAGGCTGATATTTCGGAACAGCGCCGCCGTACCGCCGGCACCGACTTTCCATGACGCAAGCATCCGCTCAAAACTCCTCCCACTGTTCCCCGGTATCGGTCAGATGCGGAGGGGCTATCTTCCTCGACAGCGCCGGCTGGGCTCCCGGACGGGCGCCGGTCAGTCGCTTGGGCGTGGCATCGCGCAACACCGGGGCGGTCGCCATCGTGCGCCCGCCGCCCTCGGCCAGCTTGAACACGCTCATCGTCTGCACCAGCCCGCGCGCCTGTTCTTCCAGGCTTTCCGCCGCCGCCGCCGCTTCTTCCACCAGCGCGGCGTTCTGTTGCGTCACTTCATCCATCTGGCTTACGGCCTGCGTGGTTTGTTCGATGCCCGAACTCTGCTCGCGGCTGGCACTGGCGATTTCGGTCACCAGGCTGGCCACCTGCTGGAAGCTGGTCACCACTTCGTCCATCGTGGTCCCGGCCTGCTGCACC
>CAIZHL010000236.1 GCA_903932755.1 uncultured beta proteobacterium | reverse complement strand
GGCCGAAGAAGTGCAGGCCCTGGTCGTGACCCTGGGCGGAAATGGATCGCAGATTTACGCGGGAGGCCGCCGCATCGATATCCCGGTGGCGCCGCCCGAAGCCCTGGTCGACCCGACCGGCTGCGGCGACGCCTATCGCGCCGGCCTGCTGTACGGCATCGGCAAGGGCTGGGACTGGGAGAAAACCGGGCGCCTGGCGTCGCTGATGGGCTCGCTCAAGATCGCCCACCGCGGCGGCCAGAACCACAAGCTGACGCGCGACGAGATTGCAGTGCGTTACAGTGCCGCATTCGACGACCGTATCTGGTAAAGGAAAAATCGTGAACTCTTATCGCTTGCTTGCAGTCGCCTTCTCCGCCGTGGCGCTCCTGGGATTGAGCGCGTGCGCCGGCAGCCAGTCGGGTTCCGCCTACACGCGTTCGCAAACGCGCGGCGAAATGCTGGTGCGCATGGGAGTCGTCGAATCGGTGCGCACGGTGACCATCGAAGGTACCCAGTCCGGAGTCGGCGTCATCGCCGGCGGCGTGCTGGGCGGCCTCGCCGGCAGCAATGTCGGAAAAGGCTCGGGCGCCACGGCCGGCGCCGTCGTCGGCGCCGTCCTCGGCGGCCTGGCGGGCCAGGCCATCGAAGAAAAGTCCAGCAAGAAGGACGGGCTGGAAATCACCATCAGGCTTGATTCCGGCCAGATCATCGCGGTAACCCAGGAAGCCGACGAGACCTTCCGCCCCGGCGAGCAGGTGCGGGTTCTGTCGGGCAACGGGGTAACGCGCGTTTCGCACTGAGGCGTAATCGCGGCCGACCGGGCCGCCGCCGTCAACTCAGTCCCAGCCCGAGGGTTTCGCCTGCTGCGGACATGGGTGGCGGAAGATGCGCCGGTCTTCCAGGCGCACCGCCGTCAGGCAGCCGCCCCAAAGGCAGCCGGTATCGAGCGCGAGGATGTTCGCCTCATCCCGATAACCGAGCGCCGACCAGTGCCCGCAGACGATCAGGTGGTCGGCGCTGGCGCGCTGCGGCACCTCGAACCACGGCAGGCAATCCGCCGGCCCCTTGTCGGGCGGCGCCTTGGCGCCCGCCGCACGGAATTCCATGGCGCCCGTCGCGGTCACGTAGCGCATGCGCGTCATCGCATTGACCACCACGCGCAGGCGGTCCCAACCGGTCAGATCATCGCTCCATGCGGCCGGCTCGGAACCCCACATGTGGGCCAGAAAATCGCGGTAGCCGGCTGCCGTCAACGCAGCGGAGGCCTCGTCGGAAAGCGCCTGCGCCTGCGCCACGGTCCAGCTCGGCAGCAAACCTGCATGGACCATCGCCCAATCGCCTTCGACATGGAACAGGGGCTGCGCCCGCAACCAGGCCAGCAAGTCGTCGCGATCGGCCGCGGCGAGGATGTCTTCGATCGTGTCTTCCTTGTTCGGCTTGCCGTAGCCTTCGGCCTGCATCACCAGATGCAGATCATGATTGCCGAGCACCACGCTTGCCGCAGACCCCAGCGACTTGACGAAGCGCAGCACCTCGAGCGAAGCCGGTCCGCGATTTACCAGGTCGCCGACGAACCAGGCGCGGTCGACGGCGGGATCGAAATCGACATAGTCGAAAAGGCGGCGCAGCGGGTCATAACAGCCCTGCAGGTCGCCGATTGCGTAAGTGCCCATGCGGGCGAGTTTACCTTGGCATTGCTGCGGTCACAGGAAAACCGGCCATCGTCGGCGAAATGCCCGGCGACTTCAGTGCGTCGCCGGCCGGTACTCCGGGATCCGCTGCCGCAAGCCTTCCTTAACCTCGGCTTCGTCACGCCCGGCTGCAGCCAGCCATTGCTCGAGGTCGGCGAGCCACTGCTGGTCGGGCGCCGCCGAAGGCTTTGCGATGCGCAGCTTGGGGTGGGGCGTCGGCAAGGTCGACTCGCCGTCAGCCAGCAACTCCTCAAAGAGCTTTTCGCCGGGTCGCAAGCCGGAGAACTCGATTTTTATCTCTCCATCGGCAAAGCCCGAAAGCCGGATCATGTCGCGCGCCAGGTCGACGATCCTCACCGGCTCGCCCATGTCCAGCACGAAGATCCGCCCGCCTTCGGATTCCTGCGCCGCCATCAGCCCCGCCTGCAAGACCAGTTGCGCGGCCTCCGGAATCAACATGAAGTAGCGGATGATCTCCGGGTGCGTCACGGTAACCGGGCCGCCTTTCGCAATCTGTTCGCGGAAGCGCGGAATCACGCTGCCCGACGAACCGAGCACATTGCCGAAACGCACCATGACGAAGCGCGTCGCCGAACGCTGCGCCTGCACCGCCTGGCAGGCCATCTC
>CAIZHL010000235.1 GCA_903932755.1 uncultured beta proteobacterium | reverse complement strand
GGTGCCGGCATAGGCCATGTTGCGGCGGTCGGCGAGTTGGGTGTCCGGCGGCAAGGGTTCGTGGTGCTTGTCGACCGGCGCCGCCTCGCCGGTCAGTTGGGCTTCGACGGTGCGCAACTGGCGCCCCGAGACGATGCGCAGGTCGGCCGGCACCTTGTCGCCGGCACTGAGCCAGACCACGTCACCCGGCACCAGATGGACCGCATCCATGCGCCGCCGGCGGCCGCCGCGGACCACGGTGACGTCGGTGGCCACGGCGCGGGCCAGCGCCGCCAGGGCCGCTTCCGCCTTGCCTTCCTGCAGGTAGCCGATGATGGCGTTGACCACGACCACGCCGAAAATCACCGAACTGTCGATCCACTCGCCCAGCCCCGCGGTGACGATGCCGGCGCCGATCAGCACCAGCACCAGCGGTTCCTTCATCTGGGCAAGGAAGCGGATCAACGCGCTGCGCCCGGCCTGCACGCGCAGGCGGTTGGGGCCGTGGCGCAACAGGCGCGCCGCAGCTTCCTCCTCGGCAAGGCCGTCGGTCGGGTCGACACCGTGGCGGGCCAGGGCGTCTGCGGCGGCAAGGGCATGCCAGGGGGGGCTGGCGGGTTCGGGGACGGCTGAACGGGTTGTTGTCATGCCCCGATTATGGGCTGAAGTTGGCGCTGTGCGGCCGGGCTTCCTATGCCGTCCTGGCCGCGCTTGCCAGCGGCAGCGATACGATCAGGGAAACTCCGCTGCCGGCTGCCGGCGTGGCGATGTCCAGCGTACCGCCGTACAGTTCGACGATGCGTTTGACAATGGAAAGCCCCAGTCCGCTGCCCAGGGGCGAGGAAAAGTCGGCGCTGGCGCTACGGTAAAAGCGCTGCAGCACGCGGCTGCGTTCTTCCGCGGCAATGCCGCGCCCGTTGTCGGTCACGCTCAGCGTGGCGCGTGTGCTGGTTTTCGCTATGGCAAGCTCGATCTGCGTGGCACCGCCGTGGCGCAGCGCGTTGTCCACCAGGTTGCGCACCAGAGACTGGAGCAGCGCGGGGTCACCCTTGACGCGGGCATCGCCCTCGCCCAGGACGAGGTCGCAGGCTCTTGCAATGGCGTCGCCGGCGGCGCCGGCCAGGACATCCTCGGCAATCGGGCGCAGGGAGAGTTCCTGCATGGCTGTGCCGCCGCCGGCATCGAGGCGGGCCAGTGTCAGCAACTGGGTCACGAGGTGGGTGGCGCGGTCGCAGCCGAGGATGATCTGTTCCAGCGCATGTTGGCGCTGGGCGCCTTCGGTGGCCCCGAGCGCGACCTGGGCCTGGGCCCTGAGCGCGGCCAGCGGCGTGCGCAGTTCGTGGGATGCGTCGGCGGTGAAGCGGCGTTCGTTTTCCCGCGCGCGATCGATTTCGGCGAACAGCGCGTTGAGGCGCCGGATCAGCGGCACGATTTCGTTCGGCGTGTCGGCGCTGTCGATCGGCGTCAGGCGGTTGGGCGCCCGCGTGGCGAGGTCGCCGGTCAGTCGCCGCAGCGGACGCAGGGAAAAGCCGACGGCGACCATCAGCACCAGCGCCAGGCCGGGAAGGGCGTAGAGCATCGGCTGCAGCAGATGCTCGGCGATGTCGCCGGCCAGGTCCGCACCTTCCTTCTGCATGTGCCTGGCCGTCGCCGGCGGATGGAGCAGCAACTCTTCGATTTCGTGCAGGGCCGAGCGCCAGGTGAAGAAGGCGGTGACCAGCCAGACTACGGCCACGGCGGCCGTCGTCAGCAGCACCAGGCGCAGCCGCAGGGATTTCACGCGGGCGCATCCTTGGCGATGACGTAGCCGATGCCGCGCAGGGTGCGGATCGCCTCGGCATCGAGCTTGCGCCGCAGGTGGTGGATGTAGACCTCGACCGCATTGCTGCCGATTTCATCGCCCCAGGCATACAGGTGCTGCTCCAGCTGGGGCCGCGACAGGGCCCGGCCCGGTTGCTGCATCAGCGCCAGGAGCAGGGCATATTCCTTGGCCGCCAGTTCGACCGGCTTGCCGCGAAAGGCGACGGCGTGCGTCGCCGGATCAAGCGTGATGCCGGACGCGGCCAGCACCGGCGCCGGCTGGCCGCCGGCGCGGCGCAGCAGCGCGCGCAGCCGGGCATTCAGTTCGCCGAGGTCGCAGGGCTTGACCAGGTAGTCGTCGGCGCCGGCGTCGAGGCCCTTGATGCGATCTTCCACGGTATCGCGCGCGGTGAGGATCAACACCGGCAGCGCGCTCTTTTTTGCACGCAGCTTGCGCAGCACCTCCAGTCCGCTCATGCGCGGCAGGCCGAGGTCGAGCACCACGGCGGCATAATCCCCGGTGGCCAGTGCGGTGTCGGCGCCGATGCCGTCACGCGTCCAGTCGACGGCATGGCCGGCCTGTTTCAGTCCGGCCTGCAGCGCGTCGCCCAGCATTGCATCGTCTTCAACCAGCAGGATTCTCATTGCGGATGTTCTTCCATCCCGTGACCATCGCTTTCATCAGGTTCTCGCGGTGCAGCCAACTGCTGACGATCACGCCGGCAATGTGGATAACCACCACGGCCATCATGCCATTGGATGCGCCTTCATGCAGATCCTCCATGAAATGTCCGCCCAGGTCTTCGTACACGGCCCAGCCACTGGCTGCGGAGGTGAATCCCAGGCCGAGCAGGGCGAAGATGGCGAGC
>CAIZHL010000234.1 GCA_903932755.1 uncultured beta proteobacterium | reverse complement strand
GCGCAACTGGGCCTGTCCACGGCCTGCATCGAGTCGGAATCCTATGCCGACCCGAAAGGCGAAGTGCGGCTGGGCGGCACCTGCCTCAATGTCGGCTGCATTCCGTCCAAGGCCCTGCTGCGCTCGTCCGAGCTTTACGAGGAAGCGCAGCACGGCTTCCAGATGCACGGCATCTCGGCGCAGGGCGTCAAGATCGACGTCGGCACCATGATCAAGCGCAAGGACAACATCGTCACCCAGCTCACCGGCGGCATCAAGGGCCTGTTCAAGAAAAACAAGGTCACGTTGCTGGCCGGCCACGGCAAGTTCGTCAGCCGCGAGGACGACCGTTGGCGCGTCGATGTCAATGGCGAGATCGTCGAAGCCACCCACGTCATCGTCGCCACGGGTTCCAAGGCGCGCCACCTGCCCGGCATCCCGGTCGACAACAAGATCATCTGCGACAACGCCGGTGCGCTGGCCTTCGATGCCACACCGAAGCGCCTCGGCGTGATCGGCGCCGGCGTGATCGGCCTCGAACTCGGCTCGGTCTGGAAGCGCCTCGGCTCCGAAGTCACCATCCTCGAAGCCATGCCCGATTTCCTCGCCTCGGCCGACCAGGCGGTGTCCAAGGAAGCCTGGAAGACCTTTACCCAGAAGCAGGGCCTGAACATCCAGCTCGGCGTCAAGATCACCAAGGTAGAGGCTGGCAAGAAGGGCGTCAGCATCGATTACGAACTCGGCGACGAAAGCAAGACCCTGCAGTGCGATCGACTGATCGTTTCGGTCGGCCGCGTGCCGAACACGCAGGGACTCGGTGCCGAGAACGTCGGCCTCGAACTGCGCCCGAGCGGCTACATCAACGTCGACCACAACTGCCGCACAAACCTGCCCAACGTCTGGGCGGTGGGTGACGTCGTACCGGGTCCGATGCTGGCGCACAAGGGCATGGAAGAAGGCGTCATGGTCGCCGAATGCATCGCCGGCCAGAAGGGCCACGTCAACCTCGATACCGTGCCCTGGGTCATCTACACGCATCCGGAAATCGCCTGGGTCGGGAAGACCGAGCAGCAGTTGAAGAACGAAGGCGTCGAATACCGCAGCGGCCAGATTCCTTTCGCCGCCAACGGTCGTGCGCTGGGGCAGGGCGATACCACCGGCTTCGTCAAGATGCTGGCCTGCGCCAAGACCGATCGCATCCTTGGTGTGCACATCATCGGCGCCAATGCCTCGGAGCTGATCGCTGAAGCCGTCGCCGCGATGGAGTTCAACGCTTCGTCGGAAGACATCGCCCGCATCTGCCACGCCCATCCGACCCTGTCGGAGGTGGTGCACGAAGCGGCGCTGGCGGTCGACAAGCGGCCGCTGCACTTCTAGAATCGGGCCAACCCCGTAGCAGGGCGGGCGGGATTTCCCGGCCGCCCTTTTCATTGTGTCCCGGCCTCCCCGGGCCGGGACGGTAACCCAGGTCGATGCCGCACAAAATTCTCAACGTCCCCAAGGACGGCATGATCGAAGGCTTCAATGCCGCGCTCGCCGCGCGCGGCATCGTCGCCGATCCGGCGCAACTGGTGGCCGCGATGCGGCTGCAGAAGTTCTACGACGAACTGCTGGCGTTGAAGGCCGCGCGCCGCGGCCGCCTGCGCAAGCTCCTGGTGCGCCCGGAACTCCCGCGCGGCGTCTGGTTCTGGGGTGGGGTGGGGCGCGGCAAGAGCTTCCTGATGGATTGCTTCTTCGCCGCCGTACCCTTCGAGCGCAAGCGCCGTGTGCATTTCCACGCCTTCATGCGCGAGATCCACGATTCCCTGCACAAGCATCGCAACGAATCCGATCCCCTGGCGAAGGTCGCCGCCCGCATCGCGCGCGAAACGCGGCTGATGTGCTTCGACGAATTCCATGTCTCGGACATCGCCGACGCCATGATGCTGGGCCGCCTGATGCAGGCCCTTTTCGATGCCGGCGTGGTGTTCTGCATCACCTCCAACTATCCGCCCGACGGCCTCTATCCAAACGGCCCGCAACGCGAACTGTTTCTGCCGACCATCGCCCTGCTGCGACAGCGCCTGGACGTGATCGAGATCGACGCCGGCATCGACTACCGGCTGCGCGCGCTGGAACAGGCAGAGGTATTCCTGACCGGCAACGACGCGGTGGCGCAGGCCGCCATCGAGCGGACCTTTCGCCAGGTGTCGGGCGGTCCCGGTCACGCCGAACCGGTCGTGGTGCTGGGCCGGCAACTGGCCGTGGTGCATCGCGCGCCCGGCGTGATCTGGTTCGATTTCGCCCAGCTCTGCGACGGCCCGCGCTCGCAGAACGACTACCTCTGGCTGGCGAACCGCCACCACACCCTGTTCCTTTCCGGCGTGCCGCGCATGGATGCCGGCATGGCAAGCGCTGCGCGGCGCTTCACCTGGCTGGTCGACGTGCTCTACGACCACCGCGTAAAGCTCATCGTCAGCGCCGCCTGCCCGGCGGAGGAGCTTTACACGCAGGGCACGCAGGCCGGCGAATTCAAGCGCACGGTAAGCCGCCTGATCGAAATGCGCTCGCTGGAATACCTCGCCAGCCCGCATCGTCGGGAAGACATCCTCGCGCTCGAAGATGCGAACGGCGGGACTTGATTTCTTCCCCTCGGACTCGGTTAGAATGAATCGAGTTCGCCGCAGGAGGAGGACCACGTGCTGCACGAAGGAGAAAAGGCGCCGGAGTTTTCATTGCCCGACGCCGACATGGAGTGGTTCGACTTTGCCTCGCTGCGGGGGCGTCAGCACGCCGTGTTGTTTTTCTATCCGCGCGACGGCACGCCCTACTGCACCCTCGAAGCCGCAGACTTCTCCGACCACGAAAACGAGTTCGCCAAACACGATTGCGTGATCCTCGGCGTTTCGCGGGATGACTGCCTGTCGCACGCTGATTTTCGCGACAAGCACGGCCTCTCGGTGCGACTGCTTTCCGACGAGGAAGGTGAAGTCTGTCGCAAATTCGGCGTGTCCCAGTTTCGCGAACGGGACGGCCACAAGAAGCTCTGTGTCATACGTTCTACGTTCATCGTCGACAAGGAAGGGATTGTTCGTCACGCCCTCTACGATGTGCAACCGAAAGGGCATGCCGCCGAGGTCTATCAACTAGTAAAAGGCCTCAACGGCAAAGGAAAGCACCATGCTCATCGCTAGAAATACCGTAGTTACCCTGAAATACAGCGTTCGCGACACCGATGGCAGTCCCGTCGACGAAGGCGCCAACCCCCTGGTCTATTTGCATGGCGGGTACGGCGGCATCTTCGATCGCATCGAGGAGGAACTCCAGGGCAAGGCGGTAGGCGATCAACTGGAAGTGAAGCTGGAACCCGAAGATGCCTTCGGCGAATACGATGCCGAACTGGTCGCGGTCGAATCGAGGCAGCTGTTTCCCGAAAACATCGAAGTCGGCATGCAATTCGAGCGCGGCGCCGAGGACGACGAGAGCGAAGACGGCTTGTTCACGATTACCGACATCGCCGATGACAAGGTCGTGGTGGATGGCAATCACCCGCTGGCCGGCATCGCGCTGCTGTTCTCCTGCACCGTCGCCGACGTTCGTGCCGCCACTGCCGAGGAAATCACGCACGGCCACGTGCATGGCGACCACGGCCATCATCACTGAGGCGACCGGCGCGGCGGACGTCAAATGGCCGGCCGTGCCGGCCTGCTACGGCTGGCTCTCGCTCGACCGGCGCGGTAACTGGCGGCTCAAGGGCGAAGTCGTGCGCCACGCCGGCCTTGCCGCCTTCATCAATCGCAACTACCGCGCCGATGACAAGGGCAACTGGGTGTTCCACAACGGCCCGCAAAAGGTCTTCGTCGCCCTCGACTACACGCCGCTGGTGTTGCACTTGGCGCCCGACGGCGCGCTGACGACGCACACCGGGGTT
>CAIZHL010000233.1 GCA_903932755.1 uncultured beta proteobacterium | reverse complement strand
GCCATCAACGACGCCGGTACCGGGGTCACCGCGTCTATCGTCAATGATGGCAGCACCAATCGCCTGCTGCTGACCTCGAAGACCCTCGGCACGTCGGGTGCGATCACCGTGACGGCCACCGATTCCGGCAGCGGCGGCACCCGTGCGTTGGCAGGGCTGGATTCCTCGGTGCTGGTGGCGACCCAGACCGCCGACGATGCCCAGTTCAGTGTCAATGGCTTTGCCGTCACCCGTTCCAGCAATACCGTCAGCGATGTGGTTGAAGGCTTGACGCTGAATCTGGCCAAAGTGGGCTCCGCCAACGTCACGGTCAGCACCAACACCGGGGCCACCACGGCGGCGATCAGTGCCTTCGTCAAGGCCTACAACGATACCGTGAAGCAGTTGCAGACCGCTTCGGCCTACAACGCCGCCACCAAGGTTGCCTCCGTGCTCACCGGCGACAGCACGGCGCGCGGTGTCGGTTCGCAGTTGCGTACGCTGGCGCAAAGCACCGTCAGCGGTGTCGGCGGCGGCGTCACGACACTTTCCAGCATCGGCATCGCCTTGCAAAAGGACGGCACGCTGCTGGTTGACAGCACCAAACTCGCGGCGGCGCTGGCCGATCCGGCCAAGGACGTCGCCACTCTGTTTACATCGACAACGGCCGGCAACCAGGGTATCGCCGTGCGTTTCAACGAAGCGATGGAAGGCATCATCGGCAGTACGGGCCTGCTCGCCAGCCGCACCGAAGGTATAGCGGCCTCGATCAAGGACATCGGCAAGCGGCGCGATGCCCTCGCGCTGCGCCTGACGAAAATAGAATCCCGCTACCGGGCGCAGTTCACGGCGCTCGATGGCCTGATCGCCGGCATGAACAAAACCAGCCAATACCTGTCGCAGCAACTTGCCAACCTGCCCGGCACCTCGAGCAGATAATCCGGAGAGAACCATGTCTTTCGCTTCCACGTCCCGCAGCCACGGCGCCGCACAATCCTATGCCAATGTCGGCGTTGAAACCGGTGTTGCCGCAGCCGACTCGCATCGGCTGATCCTGATGCTGTTCGACGGCGCCCTGCTCGCCGTCGCAAGGGCAGGCAGCGCCATGGAGCAGAAGCGGATTGCCGAGAAGGGGCAAACCATTTCCCACGCCATCGACATCATCGCCAACGGACTCAAGGCCAGCCTCAATTTTGCTGCCGGCGACGAACTGGCCAACCGTCTGGCGGCGCTGTACGACTACATGTGCAATCGCCTGCTGCATGCCAACCTCAAGAATGACCCGGCGGCGCTGAACGAAGTGGGCCGACTGCTCGCCGAACTCAGGTCGGCGTGGGCGGAAATAGCACAGGATCCCGCGGTAGCTTCCTCGAGCAAGGCCGCCGCTTGAGGCTTACCATGATGTCGATGTCCGATCAGATCGACCTCTACGAAGAAATCTGTGCCCTGTCGGCAGATATGGTCAATGCTGCCCGGTCGAATGACTGGTCGCGCCTGGTCGCCCTTGAACGCAGCGTCGCCGCCCTTCGCGACGAGTTGGTCGCAAACAGCGGTCCCGGGCCGGATACGGGCACGACCGCGGCGGAAAATGATCACAAGCGTGGCCTGATTCAGCGGATACTCGAAGACGATGCCGAGATTCGCCGTCATACGGAACCATGGATGGAGCATGTGCGTCAATTTCTTGGCAGCCAGAATCGCCGCAAGCAGGTGCAGCAGGCGTATGCGGCGACTGACAGCGCGCCAGGTGGCTATTGATTGCTTGAGCGAAGCATGGGGTGCCCTTGCGATGTGCCGGTGTCGCTGCAGATATGGCCACTCCGGTACCACTTCCGACAGCGGTAACCGGCCATGGTGATGATTCCCACCGATGTTGGCGTCCAGGTTCGCAGCCAGACCGATGCGCCCCTGCATCAACTGCGGCCGATCGCGGAAATCCCGTCCGATCTGCCGGATTTGAACAAGGGTCAGGTATTCCGCGCCTACATCCAGGAAGCCCTGCCGGAAAATACATTCAAGGCGCTGGTCGCAGGAAGATTGCTCATCCTCTCCTTGCCTGAGGGCGCCAAGACCGGCGATACGCTGGATCTGGTGGTCATCGATCGCACCCCGCGTGCGATCGTGGCGCAAATCGCCGAGGGCAGGCCGGCCGCAGCCGGTGAGCCCTATCAGCACGCCACGCTATCGCGCACCGGGCAACTGATCGCTTCGCTGCTCGCTCGTGAAGGCGAGCCGGTGATGCCGGCAACCCTCACTCGCAGCGGTTCGTTGTTGCCGCAAGCGCCTGTCAGCGCTGCCGCATTGGCCCAGAGCCTGCCGCCAAAACTTGCGCTGGCAGTCGGCACCAGCGGACTCTTCTACGAATCGCATCAGGTGCAGTGGGCGCTGGGTCAGCGGCCGCTGGCCAGTTTGCTGGCCGAACCGCAAGGGCAACATTCGAATCCGGTAACCCTGGCGGCCTTTGGTGCGGCGGGAACGGCGCAGGAGGATGCCGCAAAGTCGGCGCTGGCGGTACGGCATGAAGCTGCCGCTGCCCGTTCGCCCCCGGCCCCCGCATCGCTGCTGCAGGCATTGTTTGGGGGCGAGACGGCAGCGTCCGGTGCCTCTGCCGCAGAATCACGCCTTGCGGCCAACCCGGCCACCGCCGCCCTCATGATTCCCGACGATTTGCGTCCCCTGGTGCAGCAACAGCTTGAGGCTGCCGCGACGCAACGGCTGGCATGGCATGGCGAAATCTGGCCAAAACAGGGCATGGAATTCGAAATCGAACGCGATGCCCGGCAGAGTGATGGCTCGACGCCGGATGAAGCCGCTCCCTGGTCCGCCAACCTGCGCCTGACCCTGCCGCGGCTCGGCGCCATCGATGCGCGCCTGCAACTGAGCGGGCAGACCGTGCAGCTTGTACTAAATGCATCCAGAGCCAGCACTGTGGCCGACCTGGACGCTGCCATTCCGTCTTTGCAGCAGGGTTTGGCGGTAGTCGGCCTGACGCTGCTGGGAATACAGACGCGCCATGACAACGGCTGACGAAGATTCGCAGCGCACGCTGGCGGTAGCGCTGAAATACGCTCCCGGTGCCACCGCACCGACGGTGGTGGCGAAGGGTCGCGGACTGGTCGCCGACGAGATCATCGCGCGGGCGCAGGAACACGGTATTTATGTCCACGAATCACCCGCGCTGGTTGCGCTGCTCGCCCAGGTCGATCTGGATCAACACATTCCGTCGCAGCTTTACGTTGCAGTTGCCGAATTGCTGGCATGGCTGTATCAGGTAGAGCGCGGTGAAGCCCCGCGGTTCTTTCCGTCTGCCGGTGAATCCAAACCGGGATAAAATCCGGGACGTTTTTCGTTAGCCCCTATTTCCAAATATGAACACCCCGAGCACTGCACCGGATGCCAGTTCGACGCCGCAAGCCGTCGCGGAAGTGCTGGACAACGAGGAATTCAGTCACTATCTGCTCTATACCAGGAGCGAGATGTTTCCCGTCTTGCGCGGGCTGATCGAGCATGTATCGCAAGTCGCCATGATGTTCAACGAAGGGCGCAACATTTTGCTGACCAGCCTGGTGAGCTGCGATGACAATGGCCTGGTGCTCGAATACGGCGCCAGCATGGAGATGAATCGCAAGGCGCTGAAGGCGGAAACACTGTTCTGCGTCAGCCACCTGGACAAGGTAAAAATCCAATTCATCTTGCGCGGGGTGGATCAGATCGAAGATGGCGGACGCCCTGCCTTTCATGCGTCTTTGCCGGACAGCATCCTGCGGCTGCAGCGGCGGGAGTTTTATCGGCTGGTTACGCCCGTTGCCCAGCCCGTCAGATGCAGAATCCGCATTCCCGGGCCGGACGGCTCAAGCGCCCTGGTTGAAGCTCACGTAGCCGACATCAGCGGCGGCGGTATCTTGCTGGTCGGCCTGCCGCTGGACCTGCCTCTGGAAACCGATATGGAGCTTTCAGGGTGCGGCATCGAATTGCCGGAGATCGGGTCGATTGCCATCAGTCTGCGCCTGCGAAGCCTGGCGGAATCCGTCAGTCGCAGCGGAATTCGCGCCAAGCGCGCCGGTTGCGAATTCGTCAATCTGCCGGGGCCGATGGCACGGCTGATTCAGCGGTACATCATGAAGATCGAGCGCGAGCGCAAGGCGCGCGAATCGGGGATGACCTGACCGGGTAGTATTCAAGCGGGGAATCATGGCTCGGGATTAGGCCGAGATTTAAGCGCTTGTTCGCTCGCTCCCCTGGCGGCCCGGCAGCAATAATTGCCGGTATGAGAAATTCCGCCCATGGCTGAAGAAAGCGACCTCGAGCGCACGGAGCCCGCATCGGAGCGTCGCCTCGAGCAGGCGCGTGAAGACGGCAATGTTCCGCATTCGCGCGAGTTGATGGCGTTCATGGTTCTGGCCGCCGGTGCCGGCACCTTCTGGGTGCTTGGAAGCTGGATGGCCCAAGGCGCCGCCAATGTACTGCGACACGGGTTGAGCTTCGACCGCAGTGCGGCATTCGATACGACGGTCATGAGCGGGTCTGCCCTGGCGCAGGCTGTCGATGGTTTCGGCATCGTTGGTCCGATTTTTCTGGCCATCATCGTGGCCATAGTTGCGACGCCTTTCGTCATGGGCGGCTGGATATTTTCAGCCAAGGCGTTTCAGCTTGACCTCACGCGCATGGATCCGGTCAAGGGTTTGGGTCGCATGTTTTCCTGGCAGAGCCTTGCCGAGCTGATTAAGGCCATCCTCAAGGCGCTGTTGATCGGCGGCGTGCTGTATTGGGCCGTCCGCAACGAGCAGGATCGAATGTTCGCCCTCTTGGCCCAGCCCATCGAGGCCGCCCTGGCTTCCTTTTCCCAATTGCTCTTTTTCAGCTTCATTGCCCTGGTTGGCGGCCTGGCGGTGATTGCGGCGATCGACGTGCCGTTTCAGCTCTGGCAATACCATGATCGATTGAAGATGACCCGTGAGGAGTTGAAGCGGGAGGCGCGGGAAAGTGAGGGCGATCCCCAGCTCAAGGCGCGCATCCGCAGCCAGCAGCGCGAAATGGCGCGCAGCCGCATGATGTCCCAGGTACCCAAGGCGGATGTCGTGGTGACCAATCCGACACACTTTGCCGTGGCCTTGAAGTACGACCGCGGCGCGATGGGTGCGCCGGTCGTGGTTGCAAAGGGGATGAACCTGATTGCCGGGCGTATCCGTGAAATTGCCAGCGAGCATCAGGTGCCGCTGCTCGAAACCGCTCCTTTGGCGCGGGCGCTGTATCGGCACGCAGAGGTAGGAGACCAGATTCCTGTGGGTTTGTACGCAGCAGTGGCCGAGGTCATGGCCTGGGTCTATCAAATGAACACGTTTGCGGCAAATGCCGGCACCATGCTGCGGCCGACCGTGCCGGCGCTGATTGATGTCCCCGCAGGTTTCGATCCGGGGCCGTCCGAATGAATGACGGCCTGACACTGCAGGGCTTCCTCGGGCGCCTGAATCTCCGCCAGATGCTGGCGCCGCTGCTCATCATCCTTATCCTGTCGATGATGGTGTTGCCGCTGCCGACGTTCGTGCTCGATGTGTTTTTCACCTTCAATATCGCCATCTCGATCATGGTGCTGCTGGTGGCGATGTACACCATGAAGCCGCTCGACTTCGCGATTTTCCCCACCGTTTTGCTGGTGACTACGCTGCTGCGACTGTCGCTCAACGTGGCCTCGACGCGGGTCATCCTGTTGCACGGGCACACGGGTCCGGATGCTGCCGGCAAGGTGATCGAGGCATTCGGTCACTTTCTGGTGGGCGGCAATTACGCGGTCGGCATCGTGGTGTTCATCATCCTCACGCTGATAAATTTCATTGTCATTACCAAGGGTGCCGGACGCATCGCCGAGGTCTCGGCGCGCTTCACGCTGGATGCCATGCCGGGAAAGCAGATGGCCATCGACGCCGATCTGAATGCAGGCTTGATCGGCGAAGACGAGGCGCGCAAGCGTCGCGCCACGGTGGCGCTGGAGGCGGACTTTTACG
>CAIZHL010000232.1 GCA_903932755.1 uncultured beta proteobacterium | reverse complement strand
TTCTTGCCATGATCCCCAATCCTGGCAACTACCCATGTTCCTACCCCTGAGCAGCTACCCACGTTCATACCCATGTCTAAAAGTTGGATTATGGGATACCGCTGTAGACAAGTCAAGACATACCCTACCCATAGATCTAGCTGTACAGAGCCTCTCCGTAAGGCGATGCTGGAGATTGGTAGATTTTAGTTGGGCGGACTCCCTCTCCGCCAGACCACCAGTGATACCAAGGGTTTCAAGGCGGTTGGCCTTAATTGCCCCTGTTTTTGCCCCTATACGATATTCACATACAGCGATACGTGGCCACTACAGCCGGACGGGCGGCTGCGGCCGGCACTTGCTCAATTCAACGTACCAGCGATCTCGATAATCTTGGCGATTTGTCTACCGCTCTTTTTCGCCCAGCCCTTATTGAAAGCAGAGATGAAGGCGTTTTCATCATGGTCTGCTGTGAATATCTTCCCTGACGGAAGCATAACTGCTTCACGTGGAAGCGAAGCGCCAAAGCTATTGACGGCCCGGTACTCGTAGCACGCTGTACCGTCATCCATCACTATGGCCGACGTGAGCGAGAAGGATTTCGGGTCTTTCATCGCCTTCTTGATCGTCGCTGCGCCGAGGAGGGTGTCCTGAAGTTTGTGTAAACGGGTTTTGAATTAGTGCTGAGTCATCCGTTCTTCGCCACTCGCCACGCGGTTCGGCCATTGGCCTCCGACTGCTGAAGCTCATATCCGCCGACAATCCGGTTTGCGTTCTTCTTCAAAAGCCAGCCCAGTTTCGACCGATTGATCTCGCGGCGTTCTTCCACCGGGAATTCGCGCATCGCATCGAGCAGATTGGGCTGGTTTCCGTAAAGCCGTTCGCCATCGATGGGGGTGCCCACGACGTTTCTGAGATCGTAAATCCAGACATCGTCTGGATGATTCACAATCACTGCATGCCTTCTGCTGATACCGGTCTGGTCGAAAGGAATGTTGTTCGCTGCAAGCCTGCCGAGCGTAATCAGTGGGGTCTGAAATGAATACTCATACGTGCCTACGAATTGCTTGGGTTTACCCCGAAGCTGGAGGTGGCGGTTCAGTCCGCTTGCCGCGGGTCCGCCTGTGCCAGGTTCAGGCGATAACCCACGCCGCGAAGTCCGACGATGGGATTTTCTATTCCGCTAACCTCGGCAAGTTTCCCGCGCAGGTGTGACAGATGCACCTCGAGCCCGCGGTTCAACGAATCCCAATCCCGGCCGTAGATGCGCCGGAACATTTCCTCGCGCGACAGGGTCTGGCTCTCGGCCTGCGCCAGTGTCGACAGGACCAGGGACTCCATCTCCGTCAGCTTGGCGCCGCGCCCGTCCGCATGCGTCAGCCGCTGCTCACGCACCTCGAATATAACTTCGCCGAATTGAATGTTGAGCAACGGCTGCGCCGGTTGCTGCTGTGCACGGCGCAGTGCATTTCTCACACGCGCCAGCAGCACCTCGGGCTGAAACGGCTTGGTCACATAGTCGTCGCCGCCGATATTCAAGCCT
>CAIZHL010000231.1 GCA_903932755.1 uncultured beta proteobacterium | reverse complement strand
GGCAGCATCGCCTGGGAGATGATCAATCCGGTGTCGATGATGCATCGCGGGCTGATCTTCGGTCTCGGTCTGGCCTGGGCAGTGTTGCTCGCTGTCTTCCTCTTCGACCTGTTCGTCATGCGCCACGGCTGGTGCGGCCACCTGTGTCCGGTCGGCGCCTTCTACAGCCTGATCGGCCGTTTTTCGCTGCTCCGCGTCAAGCTGCCGGCACGCAGCGCCTGCAACGACTGCATGGACTGCTTCGCCGTCTGCCCCGAGCCGCAGGTGATCCGCCCGGCACTGAAGGCCATCGCCGGCACGCCGCCGGTGATTCTGGAAGCCAACTGCACCAACTGCGGTCGCTGCATCGATGTCTGTTCGAAGGATGTGTTTGCCTTCGGCACCCGCTTCAATACCACTGTCCTACCCGTTACCGGCGTCCCGCAAGCGGCGCCCAAGTGATCAACCGTCAATTTCGTCTGGGGAGTCCATCATGAAAAAAACCGTCACCATCCTTCTCGCATCGCTGCTGACCGTCATCCTGGGCTGCGCCAGCTACGAGCCTCTGGTCTCGATGCGCGGCGCCGATGTCGCTGCCGTCGACGCCGCACCCGACGCCAAGGCCTACGTCGGCAAACGGCCGGGCACGCAACCCCTCGTGGCTCGCACCTTCAGCACACAGCCGCCGGTAATCCCCCATGCCGTGGATAATTTCGACGAGGTGACGCTCACCGAAAACCAGTGCCTGGATTGCCACGGTCCGGACAACTACGTGAAGAAGAATTCGCCGAAACTGGGCGACAGCCACTTCGTCGCCGCCACCAAGGCATTCGATGCCTCGCGCCATGTCTGCACCAGTTGCCATGTCGCCCAGGTCGATGCGCCGGCGCTGGTCGAAAACCGCTTCATCGGCAACATCAAGTAAGCATTATCGACCGCTGCGACGCATGCCGCTGCCGGCCTGCGTCGCTGTAGTTCCCATAGCCCTCAGGCCACGCTGATCGCCGCCACCGGGCAGGGCGCGACGCAGGCGCCGCAGCCGGTACAGGCGGCGACATCGATTTCCGGCTGGGGCGGTCCGCCCAGGCGCGGGCTGAAACGGATCGCCGCCACCGCGCAGCGATCGCCGCAAATCCGGCACTCCACGCCGCGCTGCGGCAGGCAGGAGTTCGCCACCTGCGCCTTGATTGCCCAGGGCCAGATCTGGACCTCGCTGTCGAGCAGGGCCTGGTCGATGCAGGCGGTGGCGCAGGCGCCGCAGAAGGTGCATTCGCCGCGCTTGAAATCCACTTCCGGAAATCCGCCGACGATGACGATGATCCGCGTCGGGCAAACCGGCACGCAGTCGCGGCAGCGGCTGCAGGCGCTGATGAAGAGCGGTTCGGCCAGCGCCCAGGGCGGGCGCTGCGGCGCGGGAGCCGCCTTGAAATTGCCGCGCAGGAATTGTCGACGATTGACCATGCCGGATAGTAGTCTTGTAGAGGGAACAATTCTGCCTTTCCAATGCGGGTTGCGCCAGATGGCCGCCGGCTAATACACTGGCGACCCGCACATTGTTGCTTGCCGCCGGAGTACTGCAAATGAACCGCCTGCTGATCCTGTTCCATCTCCTGGCTGTCATTGTCTGGATCGGCGGCATGTTCTTCGCCCATGTCTGCCTGCGTCCCGTGGCCGCCGCACAGCTGCCGCCACCGCAGCGCCTGCCGCTCCTGGCCGCCGTCCTCGGGCGCTTCTTCACGGTTGTCGGCTGGGCGCTGGTGCTGCTGTGGGGCAGCGGCATCATCCGTTTTGCCCAGGTCGGCGCGGCGGTTCCGGCAAGCTGGATGGCGATGGCCGGCATCGCCGCCCTGATGACGGTGATCCTGGCGCTGATCGTGTTCCGCTTCCACCGCGCCATGCTTGCCGCCGTGGCCGCCAGCGACTGGCCAAAAGCCGGGGCGGCGATGAACACCATACGCCAGCTGGTGCTGACCAACCTGTTGCTGGGCGTGCTCACCGTCGCGGTCGCGGTGCTGGGCGCCTGATCCGCAGACTGGAATTCTGAAATGCCACTCGTACTCGGGGAAAACCTGCGCGACAACGCACTGGCGCAGGAAGCGGCAACGATCATCGACACCTGCGTGTCATGCGGCCAATGCATGGTCAACTGCCCGACCTTCCGGCTGCTGCAGGACGACTGGGACAGCCCGCGCGGACGCATCAACCTGATGAAGGAAATGCTCGCGGAACAGCCGCCCAGCGCCGACCTGCAATTGCACCTCGACCGCTGCCTGACCTGCCGTTCCTGCGAGGCCATGTGTCCCGAGGGCGTGCGTTTCGGCCGCCTGCTCGACGTCACCCGCGAACTGATCGAACCGGCCGCGCAACGTCCGCTGCGGGAGCGACTGCTGCGCCGCGCGCTGCGTGCCGTGGTGCCCTACCGGAACCGCTTCACGGCGCTGCTGCGCCTCGGCCAGGCAGTGCGCGCTGCCCTGCCTGTCGCGCTGCGCGCGAAAGTTCCGCTGAGGCGTGATGCCGGCGCCTGGCCGCAGCAGGGCCACGCGCGGACCATGCTGGTCTGGCAGGGCTGCGTGCAGCCGGCACTGGCACCGGACATCAACGCCGCGGCGGCGCGCGTGCTGGACCGCTGCGGCATCCGGCTGGTGCCGGCTGCCGCCGGTTGCTGCGGGGCACTGAGCCACCACATGGCGGAACCCGACGAAGCGCTTGCCTTCATGCGCCGCAATATCGACGCCTGCTGGCCGCAGATCGAGGCCGGAGCCGAGGCGATTGTGATGACCGCCAGCGGCTGCGGAGCGCATGTGCGCGACTACGGCGACCTGCTGCGCGACGATCCGCAATACTGCGACAAGGCGCGGCGTTTTTCGGAACTCGGCAAGGATATCGCCGAGGTGGTGGCTGCCGAGTTGAAAGCAGGCCGCCTGCCGCCCCTGCCGGCGCAAGCGCCCTCACCGGACCGGCGCATCGCCTACCAGGCGCCCTGCAGCCTGCAGCACGCGCAGAAGCTCAAGGGTGTCGTCGAAGGTCTGCTCAAGCATGCCGGATACAAGCTGACGCCCGTCGCCTATCCCTTCCTGTGCTGCGGCTCGGCGGGAAGCTATTCGATCCTGCAGCCGGAACTGGCGGCCGGCCTGCGAGCCGCCAAGCTGGAAACCATTTTGGCGACCCGGCCGAAACTCATCGTTACCGCCAACATCGGCTGCCTGACGCATCTGGCCGAAGTGTCGCCACTGCCGGTGAAGCACTGGATCGAAGTCTTCGACGAAACGCTGGTGGCGGCAGAGACCGCGCCAGCGGCCGGCAGCGCCTGATCAAAGCCGGCGCTGAAAAGTCGGCGCTGGCGACACGGCGACCAAAGCCTATTCGGCGATGACCTTGTCGGCCCACTCGATGCCGGCGACCAGGGTGGCGGGGCTGCCGATGGTGGAACTGAATCCTGCAAGGTCCTCGTCCGTGATGCCGCGCGCGATGCGGCAGGCATCGCAAACTTCGATCGCCACGCCGAGGTCGACGCAGCTTTGCCACTGTTCTGCCAGCGCCGGCCAGCCGACCGGAAACAGCTGGTCGCGGATCGACTTGCGCGCCAGCACTGAGGCTTCGCCGAGCAGGAAGATGCGGATCTCGTGCCCGGCTTTCGCCAGCGCGGCACTGTGGCCGAACACCATCGCCGCGCGGGTCGGATCGTCGCTGCCCCAGGAGGACTTCATGAATATCTTTGCCATTGCCGGCCGTGCCTTTCTTGGACGCTATGTCCGACCCGGCGGGCCGGGCGGGAGTGAGGATCAGTAGGTCTTGTAGGGCAGGAACTTGCCCGACATGACGATGTTTACGCGGTCGCCGTTGGGATTGGGTTCACGTTTCATGTCCATCTTGAAATCGATGGCCGACATGATGCCGTCGCCGAATTCTTCGTGGATCAGTTCCTTGAAGGTCGTGCCGTACACGCTGATGAGTTCGTAGAAGCGGTAGATCAGCGGGTCGGTCGGCACGGCGGTCGGCAGCGAGCCTTTGTAGGGCACCACCTGCAAGAGCGCCACGGCATCCGGCGGCAG
>CAIZHL010000230.1 GCA_903932755.1 uncultured beta proteobacterium | reverse complement strand
GAAAGTGCTCCAGAGGCCCAGCGCGGCAATCTCGTTGGCGCGGTCGTAATAGCGCGCGATGTCGGCGAAGGCATCGTTGAGATCGTTGTTCCAGAGTTCGCCGAAGCGTTGTTCGCGTACTGCCTCGCGTGAGGCCAGCGGGGGTGGTGCCATGTTCGTACTCTCCAGCATGGGGATGAAACATTACGGAAGGCAGGGATTTAGCCCTTCCCGGGTTAGGGTGTCAAGTCGGTAGCGTCCGCAAAAAGCTTTGTCTCCAGCTGAGCCTGGGACGGTATCTCTTGTGGACGGCGTTCGCGCTACGGCGCGCATCCCATTATTTCGACTGCCGCGGCCGCGCTGCCTTACTTCAGCGCATTGCCGACCACTTCCGCCACATCGCGCGCCAATCCGCTGCAGGCCTGGATCCGTTGCAGCGCGGCGCGGGCATGGGCCTGGCGGCCGGCGTCGAACTTGCGCCAGCTGTCGAAGCAGCGCGCGATGCGCGAGGCGACCTGCGGATTCATCGCCTGTAGTTCAATGATGACGTCGGCGGCGAGCCGGTAGCCTTCGCCGTCGGCGGCGTGGAAGTGGCGCGGGTTGGCGCCGCAGAAGGCACGCACCAGCGCATACACCTTGTTCGGATTGCGGATGTCGAAGGCCGCATGCCGCATCAGCTCGCGCACGCGCTGCACGGTGCCGGGCAGGCGCGAGGTGGATTGCACCTGCAGCCACTTGTCGACCACCAGTGCTTCGTCCTTCCACTTCTCATGGAATGCCGCGAGCGCGGCATCGCGCTCGGGCAGGTCGAGGTTGGCCAGCGTTCCCAGCGCGGCCATGACGTCGGTCATGTTTCCGGCGCCGTCGAGCTGCGCCAGGAGGCGCGGCATGACGCTGGCCTTGAGATGGGCCGGCTCGCTTTCGGCGAGGTAGGCAAGGCAGAGGTTACGCAGGGCGCGGCCGCCGACCTGGGCGCCTTCCGGCGCGTAGGGCGCGGTCGGCGCCAGCGCCTGCCAGACGACCTCGAATTTGTCGCGCAGCGCCGCCGCGAGATGGCGCCGCAAGGCCAGGCGCGCGGCGTGGATGGCCTCGGGGTCGATGGCCTGGCCGCGCCCCGCCACCTCCTCGGCCAGCACCTGTTCGGCGGGCAGCACCAGGGCCTCGGCGGCGAGCGCCGGGTCACCGGTTAAACCGTCGTCGAGCACGCGGGCGACGGCGGCAACATAGGCGTCGGGGATCCAGCCGGTGCCGGCACCCGTCTCCGCGATGCCGGCGAGCAGGACGCGGGTGGCCAGGCGCTGCCCGGCTTCCCAGCGGTTGAAGGTATCGCTGTCGTGGGCCATGAGGTGGGCCAGTTCGGCGTCGGTCTGTTCGAAGTCGAGATGCACCGGCGCCGAGAAACCGCGCAACAGCGAGGCTACCGGCGCGGCGGCGATGTTGTCGAAGGCGAAGCTTTGCGTGGCTTCGATCAGCGAGACTACTTTCGTAATTTCTGGCAATGCGTCGCTGCCGTCGGGCAGCACCAAACCGACGGCGACCGGGATGTGCAGCGGGCCTTCGTCAATGGCCAGGCCGGCTTCCTGCAGGCGCTTTTCATAGGCGGTGGCGGCCAGGCTTTGCGTCAGGGTCAGCGTGTAGCGTTTTGCCGTCGCATCGTAGGTGCCGGTCGCCTTCAGCAGCGGCGTACCGGCGCGGGCGTACCAGCGGCGGAACTGGGTGAGATCCACCTTCGACGCATCCTGCATCGCAGCGACGAAATCCTCGCAGGTCACGGCCTGGCCGTCGTGGCGCGCGAAGTAGAGGTCCATGCCCTTGCGGAAATTTTCGCGGCCGATCAGGGTTTCGATCATGCGGATCACCTGGGCGCCCTTTTCGTAGACGGTCGCCGTGTAGAAGTTGTTGATCTCGGCGTAGGAGGCGGGCCGGATCGGATGCGCCATCGGGCCGGCATCCTCGGGGAACTGGGCGACGCGTAGCTGCCGCACTTCCTGGATGCGCGTCACGGCGCGCGAGTGCAGGTCCTCGCCGAACTCCTGGTCGCGGTAGACCGTGAGGCCCTCTTTCAGCGAGAGCTGGAACCAGTCGCGACAGGTGACGCGGTTGCCGGTCCAGTTGTGGAAGTATTCGTGGGCGACGACGCGGTCGATGTTCTGGTAGTCCGTGTCGGTGGCGGTGTCGGGCCGCGCCAGCACGTACTTGGTGTTAAAGATATTGAGGCCCTTGTTCTCCATCGCCCCCATGTTGAAATCGCCCACGGCGACGATCATGTAGTGGTCGAGGTCCATCTCCAGGCCGAAGCGCTGCTCGTCCCAGGCCATGCTCTTCTTCAGCGCGGCCATGGCGTGGTCGCACTGGTCGAGCTTGCCCGGTTCGACGTACACCGCAAGACGTACCTTGCGCCCCGATGCCGTGGTGAAGCTGTCCTCCAGCACGTCCAGCTTGGCTGCGACCAGGGCGAACAGGTAGGCCGGCTTGGCGAAGGGATCTTCCCAATGCGCCCAGTGACGCCCTTCGCCCGTACCCTGGACCACCAGGTTGCCGTTGGACAGAAGTTGCGGGAAGCGCTCGCGGTCGGCTTCGATGGTGCAGCTGAAGCGCGCCATGACGTCGGGCCGGTCCGGGTAGAAGGTGATGCGGCGAAAGCCCTGCGCCTCGCACTGGGTGAAGTAGCCGTCCTTGGATTTGTAGAGCCCGGAGAGCTGGGTATTTTTGTCGGGCTCGACGCGAACCAGGGTTTCCAGCGTGAAGCTGTCGGGCAGCGGTGCGCCGTCGGCGCCGCGTATGGTCAGACTGTCTTCGCCCAGCGTATAGCGCGAGGGCGCCAACGCCGTACCGCCAACGCCGACTTCCTGCAGCGCCAGTTCCTCGCCGTTCAGCACCAGATCGCTAGCGACGGCAGCCGGATTCCGCCGGCAGGCCAGCCGGGCGCGCACCTCGGCATGGCCGTCCTGGATGGTGACGTGGAGATCGACCGTGTCGATCAGCCAGGCCGGCGGGGTGTAGTCCTTGAGGTAGATGGCGTGGGGCGTTTCGGTACGCATGTTGTTATGTGTGCTCTCGGGTGGGGATGGGCCGGCGGTGCCGGCGCAGAGGCGGCAGTATTTGCGCGAAGGAGCTTGCGGTCAAGCATCTCCGTGCCGAAAGCTCCCCTGGGACGCGGAGTGCCGGCGCCGGCGGAGCGGCGCGCCGGGTGGATCAACGGTCCTTCACCTGCAGTTGTTGTGCAGCTTCCACTTCTCGGCGTGGCCGATGGCGACGGCGAAGGCCGGCGGCGTGCAGCGCTCGTCGCCGGCGGCAGCTACCGCCGGGGCGGCGGCCACGCCCGCATCCGGAACAGGAAAGCCGCGCTGGCCGACGACGCCGACCAGGGCGAGGAACAACAACACGATCGCCGTGCCGCCAGCGCCGACTTTTTGGCTGGGATGCGGCGTGAAGACTTCGCAGGCACCGCCGGCGCAGTGTTGCGCCTGGCGATTCGGCAGGGTGTTGTAGATCTTGCAGCCGATGCAGATGCCGAAGGCGCTTTCGAAGAACATCAGCGTCAGGCAGGTGGCGCAGACCAGCATGTTGACCGGCCCGATCACGTTCTGGATCACGATCAGCCAGAGCATGGTCACGGCGAGGACCCAGCCGATCGCCCAGGCAAAGCGCTTCTGCGGCGCGCCGGTCCATTCCGGCGTCTGCTTCCTGACCGCGAAGCGCCCGACGATCATGCTCGGCGAATACCTCGGGTTGATGAAGAGGCGGATCGTGAAGTCGATCAGGAAGGCGATCACGAAAATCTTTGTGGGGCGGAAATTGCCCATGAACCAAGCGTTGGCGAAGGTCATCATGGCGAACACCAGGAGGATGCCGGCGGCGGCGCGCACCTCGCGCTCGTTCAGCACCGGCACGTCGTAGCCGGCGACGGCTTCGCCGAAACCAACAATTTTGCTCATTGCGATCCTTTCGATTGATGCTTGCGCCATCAGCCCTTGATGACCTTGCCGGCGCCGTCGCGGACCGTGACGCTGACCGGAAAGCCGCTGCGCACGCTTTGCGTGACGACGCAGAAGTCCTCGAACTGGGCGAGCACGCGATCCAGGTGTTCGAGCGAATCAGCCGGCGAATCGACCTGGATCATGACCTCGACGCTGCCGACGCGCAGGCGCTTTTCCTCGTTGCGCTCCATGTGCGCGGTGACCACCGTGGTGATCGGTCCGGGATTGTTCTTGAACTTGCGCAGCGCGAACAGCAGGCTGGCCGAAAGGCAGTTGGCGACGCTGGCCGCCAGCAGGCGCGACGGGTTGGGTCCGGCGTCGTGGCCCAGCGGCGGCGGCTCGTCGGCCAGCAGCGGCGGGATGTCCTTGTCGAAGCGGATCAGGAAGGCGAAGTCCTCCTGTTGTTCGAGGGTGAAAGAAAACTGCTGGGTGTCGCTCATTAATTCCTCCTTTAAGACGCAGTTTCAGTGAAGGCTAACGCCGGATCTATCGGCGTTAGGCGCAGCGGCCGCAACCGGAATTGCCGGGGTTCACTCATGATGTGCTCCTGGTAAAAGTCGGCGCTGGCGGGACGGCGCGGAATGCGCACCGATGGCTGCGGGTTCAACAGAAACTCACTCGCTCCGGTATCAGACGGTAGAAACAGGAAAGCTCCCGAGCGCGGGCGACCGGGAGCCAACCATCCAGTCCGGCATGATGCCGGCTACTTGAAGTAACCGCTTGCCTTCATGCGGTCACAGCCATTGTTGCCAGGTGCCGGCAGGGTCTTGCCCTGTTCCTTGGCGCGAACTTCCATGGCCTTGTGATGACCTTCCTGAAGCGCCTTGCATTCATCGTAAGTTTTGGTAGCACGCATCTTGTCTCGATGGGCCGTGCGCTCTTCAGGACTCATCAATTGGTAGCCCCAGGTGTTGTCCTTGTTGGCGTTGAATTGCATGCCCTTGCCGCCGCCCGGACCGGGGCCCATGCCGGCGCCCTGACCCTGACCTGCGCCGGGACCCATGCCCTGACCGCCGGCGGGCTGCGCAAAAACGGGGGATGCAAGCGATGCGCCCAGAACAGCCAGCAGCGCAATGTGTCGTAGTTTCATGACTATCTCCTTTGACCAAGTTAAGCAGTGCCTGAATTTCTATCCAACTGCAATATGAGCTTAGGCTTATTCTGTGGATATTCAAGCGGCCGATTGTGAGGATTTGTTAAGGCCGGCTTTTTCGATTGCCGTCGCATTCCGGCTTGCCGGCCAGCCACTGCGCGATCTTGTCGCGGCCGGGCACGCCGCCGGCATGGACCACCCTGCCGTCGATCACCACGGCGGGCCTGCTCTTCACGCCGTAGGCCATGACGTCCTTGATCTCCTCGATCTTTTCTAGGCGGACGTCAACGCCTGCGGCAGCCGATGCGCCCTCGATCAGCTTGAGCGTGGCTTTGCAGTTGGCGCAGCCGGTGCCCGGTACCTTGGTGCTCTTCATGACTTTAAACCCCTGGTTTGCAGGTACCCATGGAGACGAAGTCGGGGCAAAATGGATGCAGGCAACCGGAAAGCCTTGCGCCGGCGCGGGTTCGCCGGGAAGGTGCGGGGACATCAGTCGGGTGATTGGCCGACCACGACTCGTACGGTTTTTCCGGGGGGAAAAACCGATAATGGCGGCCTACTCGTTTTGAACGCCATTCTGGGATTCCCGCATGGAAATCAAGGTCCACTTTCTTGACAAGCTTCGCCTTGAAGCCAGGTTCGATGACTTCACGGTGGTGGCCGATCAGCCTATCCGCTACAAGGGCGATGGCTCGGCGCCGGGT
>CAIZHL010000229.1 GCA_903932755.1 uncultured beta proteobacterium | reverse complement strand
GGGTTCCGGATTGGGCTCGGGCTTGGGCTCGGGCTTGGGTTCCGGCTTGGGTTCTGGCTTTGGCTCAGGCTCAGGCTCAGGCTTGGGCTCGGGTTTGGGTGCCGGCTTGGGCTCGGGCTTAGGCTGAGGCTTGGGCTCCGGCTTGGGTTCAGGCTTGGGTTCGGGCTTGGGTTCAGGCTTGGGTTCGGGCTTGGGTTCAGGCTTGGGCGGGGGCGCGGCAGGAGCGGGAGCGGCGGGCCGTAATGGCGCTGGGGCGATGGATGCGAAATCCAGGTCCATGCCATCGTCGGCGGCGGGAGCGACATCGGGCTTTTCGGCACGCTGGACGAATATCTCGCGCAGGTAACCACCGCTGGCCAGTTCGCCTATCGCCCAGACTATGGTCTTGCGGTCCGCTTCCGGCCATGCGGCGGCGATTTCTTCGGCGGTCTGGTTATCCTTGCAGACCTTCAGCACCTCGAGCAGGTCCGGGTCAAGGTCGTTGGATTTGCCTGTCGCTTCGCGAAGCCCTTTCGGGGTTTTGCTGAATACCTGACTCATGGTGCCCAATCACTCCAAGTCTGGTGTTTCGATACTCTGGCGGATTCCGGTTGCCGGATCGGCTTGCGTCTGCCCCGATTCCGCCCTGCCTGCGGAGTCTACTCTATGCAACCAGAGTTGCCACCGCCGCCCTGCCCGCGGCGTAGCGCGCGGCGTCCTGACACCAGGCGGCGGGCGGCGCAAGTCGCGCCAGCCTGGCGGCGCGCACCGGATCGGGCGCCGGCTGCCAGTTCGCCAGCACGTCGGCCACCGCATCGGGCGAGTTGCAGATCAGCAGCATGTCGCAGCCGGCGGCCCAGGCGGCTTCGGCACGCTGCACCATGTTGCCGGCGAAGGCGGCGCCTTCCATCGAAAGGTCGTCGCTGAAAATGACGCCGTCGAACTTGAACTCATTGCGCAGCTTTTCCAGCCAGACCGGCGAGAAGCCGGCGGGACGCGGATCGACCTTGGGGTAGATGACATGGGCCGGCATCACGCCGCCGAGTTTGAGGCGGCGATAGGGAATCAGGTCGGGTTCCATCTCGGCCAGGCTGCGTTCGTCGACCGGGATGGCGAGGTGGGAATCGGCGGCGACCCAGCCGTGGCCGGGGAAGTGCTTGCCGCAGCAGCCCATGCCGGCGGCGGCGAGACCTTCGATCAGGGCGCCGGCGAGTTCGGCGACGGCGTCCGGGTTCTTGTGGAAGGCACGGTCGCCGATGACGCCGCTGGGGCCCCAGTCGAGGTCGAGCACGGGGGTGAAGGAATAGTCGACGCCGCAGGCGCGCAGTTCGGCGGCCAGCAGGTAACCGAGGTCGGCCGCGGCGCGGCGCGCGGCGGCAGGGTCGGTGTCCCACAGTTCGCCCAGGCGGCGCATCGGCGGCACGTGGGTGAAGCCTTCGCGGCAGCGCTGGACGCGACCGCCTTCGTGGTCGATGGCGATCGGCAGCGGCGCACTGCGCAGGGCATGAATCGCGGAACACAGCGCGGTGAGTTGCGCGGTGTCGCGGTAGTTGCGGGCAAACAGGATGACGCCGCCGACCAGCGGGTGCTGCAGGCGCTCGCGGTCGAGGTCGCAGAGTTCGAGGCCGGCAATGTCGATCATCAGGGGGCCGAGGGGCTGGGCGTTCATGATTTTTCCAGGATGACGAAGGCGACGGCGTAGTCCTGCTCGTCGCTGATGGAGAGATGGGCGGCGAGGCCGCGTTCGGTGAAATGGGCGGCGAGCGCGGGCGAATAGCTGAACGAGGGCTTGCCGAGTTCGTCGTGCGTGACCGCAATCTCGGGCAGCAGTATCGGGGCGCGCACGCCGGTGCCGGCTGCCTTGCCCAGCGCTTCTTTGGCGGCGAAGCGCTTGGCCAGGAAGCGCGCCGGATCGGGGCTGGCGCGGCAGGCCTCGCGCTCGGCCGGCGCCAGCATCTTTTCCAGGCCGCGCTCGCCGTGGCGCTGGAAGTAGTCGGCCATGCGTTTGACGGCGACGATGTCCGTCCCTACTCCGTAGATCATGGGCGGCGTGCCTTTATCCGCATTGGGCTTCCCGCATCAGGCGCTTCATTTCGGCGACGGCTTCGCGCATGCCGACGAAGATGGCGCGGCTGACGATGGCGTGGCCGATGTGCAGTTCGCGGATGCCGGGCAGCGCGGCGACGGGCTGCACGTTGAAGTAATTGAGAGCGTGGCCGGCGTTGAAGCGCATGCCGGCGGCGCGGATCGCGGCGCCGGCCTTGCGGATCTTTTCCAGTTCGGTGACCACGGCCGGGCTTTCGGTGTCGCGACCCTGGTTGAAGAAGGCGTGGGCATAGGGGCCGGTGTGGATTTCGCAGACGCGCACGCCGATCCGCGCGGCGGCTTCGACCTGCGGCAGTTCGGCGTCGATGAAGGCGCTGGTGACGATGCCGGCATCGCGCAGCCGCGCGACGACATCGCGCAGCCGCGCCTCCTGCCCGGCGACGTCGAGGCCGCCTTCGGTGGTGATCTCGTGGCGGCCTTCGGGCACCAGCATGGCCATTTCGGGCTTGAGCGCGCAGGCGATGCCGACCATTTCGCCGGTGGCGGCCATTTCGAGGTTGAGCTTGATGTGCGTGAGTTCGCGCAGGCGGCGCACGTCGTGGTCCTGGATGTGGCGACGGTCTTCGCGCAGATGCACGGTGATGCCGTCGGCACCGCCGAGGTGGGCCTCGACGGC
>CAIZHL010000228.1 GCA_903932755.1 uncultured beta proteobacterium | reverse complement strand
CGGTCACGACCGAAAGCATCGATCTGGCGCTTGATCGCATCGAGGAAAAGCTGGTGCAACTGGCGTTGCGCGAAGTGGCGTCCGACCGCATCGGCGAACTGGTGATGCGCGAACTGAAAAAGCTCGACAAGGTGGCCTACATTCGCTTCGCCTCCGTGTATCGCAATTTCGAGGACGTCGACGAGTTTTCCGACGCGATCCGCGAAATCAAGAAGCCGCGGCAGCCCCGCGCCAAAGCCTGACGGGCGGCGGCTGATGAGCGCCGCATGATTTTTTCCGCAACCGACCACGGTTTCATGGCCCGGGCGCTGCAACTGGCGCAGCGCGGCTTATTCACCGCGACCCCCAACCCGCGCGTCGGCTGCGTCATGGTTCGCGACGGTCGCGTCCTCGGCGAGGGCTGGCACGAGAAGGCAGGCGGGCCGCATGCCGAGGCGGCGGCGCTGAATGGAATAGTCGGCGCCGGCGAGACGGCGATCGGCGCCACTGCCTATGTCACGCTGGAACCCTGCAGCCATTTCGGCCGCACGCCGCCCTGCGCCGATGCGCTGATCGCGGCGGGTGTCGTCCGCGTCGTGGCGGCGATGCCGGATCCGAATCCGTTGGTGGCCGGGCAGGGCCTGGCAAAGCTGGCGGGCGCCGGCATCGACGTCAGCAGTGGCTTGCTGGCCGCCGCGGCGCAGGAACTCAACATCGGTTTCGTTTCGCGTATGACGCGCGGCCGGCCGTGGTTGCGGCTGAAAGTCGCCGCCAGCCTGGACGGCAAGACGGCGCTCAACAACGGCGTCTCGCAGTGGATCACCGGCCCCGATGCGCGACGCGACGCCCACGTCTGGCGGGCGCGCTCCTGCGCGGTGCTGACCGGCATCGGTACTGTGAAGGACGACAACCCGCGGCTCACCGTGCGCGAAGTTTCGACGACGCGCCAGCCGCTGAAGGTGGTGATCGACAGCCGGCTCGAAACGCCGCCCGATGCGGCCGTGCTTGACGGCGGCAAGGTGCTGATCGCGGCGGCGCAGGATGATGCCGCGCGCAGTGCGGCCCTGCGTGCACGGGGGGCGGAGATCGTTATCCTGCCAAACACTCAGGGCAAGGTGGAACTGGCCGACCTGCTGCAGGAACTCGGTCGACGCGGCATCAATGAAGTGCTGGCCGAGGCCGGCACCCGGCTCAACGGTTCGCTGCTGCGCGAAGGCTGCGTCGATGAACTGCTGATCTACCAGGCGCCGATCCTGCTCGGCGATGCCGCGCGCGGCATGTTCGGCCTGGCCGAACTCACCGACCTGGCCGGCGCGATGCGGCTCGACATCATCGAACGCCGGGCCGTCGGCGCCGACTTTCGCATCCGGGCGCGCCTTGCCTGAGCAGAAGGCCGACGACGGCCATCGCGACTTTCGCGGGCGCGGCCTGCTGATCAATATCCTGCGCGTGTTCCATATCGTCGGGCTGGCGGGTATCTCTGCCGCGGTGTTGGGCGGCAGCGGTGACGTCGGGAAGTGGGGTGGCCTGATGCTGGTTTCGGGACTCGGCATCATCGCCCTCGACGCCTGGGCCAACCCGCTTTACTTCCGGCAGGCCAAGGGGTTGGGCACCCTGCTCAAGATTGCTCTGGTGGCGCTGCTGGTGGTCTGGGACGCCGGACGCCTGCCGCTGTTCTGGTTCGTTCTGGCGTTTTCGGTGGCCCTGAGCCACGCGCCGGGACGGATTCGGCACCGCCAGTTGTTCTGATCCTGAACGCCTAGGACTTCGCCGTGCCGCAGACGGCGCAGCCCGGATCGCGCGGCACGCGGATTTCGCGCCATTCCATACCCAGGCCGTCGAGCAGCAACAGGCGCCCGGCGAGGCTGCTGCCGCAGCCGATCACCAGTTTAAGGGCTTCCGCCGCCTGCACCGTGCCGATCATGCCGGTGATCGGTGCGAACACGCCCATCACGGCGCAGCGCACTTCCTCGACATCCTGCCCCTCGGGAAACAGGCAGTGGTAACAGGGCGCATCCGCCTGGCGCGAATCGAATACCGCCACTTGGCCGTCGAAGCGGATCGCGGCACCCGATACCAGGGGCTTCGCGAATTTGACACAGGCGCGGTTGACCGCATGGCGCGTGGCGAAGTTGTCGCAGCAGTCGAGCACGATGTCGGCCTGCGCGACTTCCTCATCCAGACGCGATCCGGACAGTCGCTCGGTGAGCGCGATGACCCGGCATTCGGGGTTGATGTCGCCCAGCGTGCGCTTGCCGGATGCGGACTTTTCCATGCCGATCGCATCGGTGCGATGCAGGATCTGGCGCTGCAGGTTGGTCAGGTCCACCGTGTCGCCATCGGCCAGCACCAGGGTGCCGATCCCGGCCGAGGCCAGATAGAAGGCCGCCGGCGAACCCAGACCGCCGGCGCCGATCACCAGCGCTCGCGCATTGACGATGTTTTGCTGGCCTTCGATGCCGATCTGCGGCAGCAGGATGTGGCGGCTGTAGCGCAGCAGCTGCTCGTCGGTCATTGCTGGACTCCCACCCCCCGGCCCCCGCCCGGGCGGGGGTGACGGAGGTTCGCCGCTACGCGGCTCCGTTGTTTGGCTGCGCCATGCTTGAGGCGGCTCGGCGCATGGCTATCTTTCCTGTCTCAATTCCGGCGGTGTTTCGTCGTGGTCGCCGTGGGGATGGTGTTCCCAGGCCTTGGAATAGACATCGTGCGACTTCTTGATCAGGCGCTCGGGAACGCGCATGTTGCGCATCTGGGTTTCCTCGCAGAAATATACTACCGTGCGCATCAGCTTGCTGTAGATGCTGTTGTCGAGGTGGAAACCCTGGCGCACCAGCGCCGCTTCGAGTCCTTCCAGCGAGTAGTCGCTGATTTCGTACCAGATCGACAGGCTGTAGGGCGCGATGCCGTCGTCGATTTCCATGCCTTCCAGCCCTGCCAGCAGCTTGCGCGCCTCTTCGACGTGTTCCGGATGCTGGTGATCGAAGCGCAGTTCGCGGTGCTTGCGCGTTCCGGGCTGCGGCACGAAGGCGCCCGGACGCTGGCGGGGCTTGCCGTCGCGCTTTTCGTCGCGCAGTTCGCGGGCCTTTTCCGGAGTCATCCTGCTCATCGTAGTTCTGTCGCGACGGGATCTCGTGGAAAAATGATCAACGTTTGATGATTTGCCAGGCCTTCAGCAGATTCACTGCCTGGCTGAGTTGGTAGTCTTTCTTTGAAGCGAATTCGAGCGGCGTGTGCGGCGTCTCGTCCGCTTCGTCGCCCTTGCTGTCCTTGCCGTCCTTCTTGTTCTTGGTTTGCGGCTTGGGCGCTGCCGGCTCGGCGGCCTTTTCCTTTTCGCCGCCGAGATGGCGTTCCAGGTCGGCCTCGCGCACGCGCTCACGCGAGCTGCCGTTGGCGCTTTCCTCGACGATGATGTCCGGTGTGATGCCCTTGGCCTGGATCGAGCGGCCCGAGGGCGTGAAGTAGCGCGCGGTGGTGAGCTTGATCGCGGCGTTATTGGATAGCGGCAGGACGGTCTGTACCGAGCCCTTGCCGAAGGTCTGGGTGCCCATTACCACGGCGCGCTTGTGGTCCTGCAGGGCGCCGGCGACGATCTCCGAGGCGGACGCCGAACCGGCGTTGACCAGCACCACCATGGGGGCCGTCCGCGCCCAGGGCGGCAGGTTCCTCATGAAGTCGTCCTTGTGGCCGCGCTGGTAGTCCTCCGGGCTGGCAAGGTAGCGGCGCTTGGCGTCCTCGGTGCGTCCATCGGTCGAGGTGACCAGCGTCTTGGGCGGCAGGAAGGCGGCAGACACGCCGACCGCGCCGTTGAGCAGGCCGCCGGGATCGTTGCGCAGGTCGAGGACCAATCCCCTGATGCCCTCGCCCTTGGCGTCCTTGTCTTCCTTGGCCAGCTTTTCGAGGTGCTTCACCACGTCCGGCGCGGTTTCCTCCTGGAACTGGGTGACCCGCAGATAGCCCAGGCCGCCCTCGAGCAGCTTCGACTTGACGCTTTGCACCTTGATTTTTTCGCGCGTCAGGGTGACTTCGAAAGGCTTGGCTTCGCCTTTGCGCACGACGGTGAGCTTGATCTGGGTCTTGGGCTTGCCGCGCATTTTCTTCACGGCATCGCTGAGCGTGAGTCCCTTGACGAGCGTGTCGTCGAGCTTGATGATCAGG
>CAIZHL010000227.1 GCA_903932755.1 uncultured beta proteobacterium | reverse complement strand
CTGTATGTGGAACTTTGATCACAAAGTCAAGAGTGATCCACGTGAGTCCGGCTGCTACACCAGTATTTGCCACTGTTGCTGACATCACAGTTCCCTGTGGTGGCGCAACAACCAGCGATCTTCGCTATGCAACGCGCGAACAGGCGCGAGGTCTCCACAATCTCGGCGGCGACGATCCAACGTCCGGCCTTTTTCAGCAGGCTGGAACCGGGATGGATGTAGAAGCGGATGCCGCGCGCGCCGAGGTAGTTCTTGTCTTCTTCGCTGATCAGGCCGATGTGGCCGAGCAGGCCGGTCAGCAGGGCCTTGTGGATCGCCTCGTAGCCGCCGGGAATCTGACCCCCGCCGCCGGGCCGCCCCAAGGCGGGGGAATCGTATATCTCTGGAGCGAAGCGAACCGCCGTCACCCCCTCCCTCGGGGAGGGGGCTGGGGGGTAGGCGCTCGTGATCTTCCAGCCGTGCTCGTGGCACAAGGTCATCAGCTGCGCATGGACGTCGCGCCATTCGCGCAGGCGCAGCCAGTTGATGAAGTTCTGCCGGCACCATTGGCGCTGCTTGTTCGAGGTCTCGTGTTTCCACACTTCGTCGCCGGCGGCCCAGAGCTTCAGGTAGGAAAGGAACTCGGATTTCTCGTCCTTCCACTTGGCATGGGCCTGGTCGGCCGTCCCCGCATGCTCCTGCGGCCGGTCGCGCGGGTCCTGGGTGCCCAGCGCAGAGGCGATGATCAGCACCTCGCGCAGGCAGTTGTGCTCGCGCGCGGCGAGGATCATGCGGCCGATCTTGGGGTCGAGCGGCAGCTTGGCGAGTTCGAAACCGACCTTGGTCAGTTCCTTGCTGGTCTCGTCGATCGCGCCCAATTCGGCGAGCAACTGGTAGCCGTCGGCGATCATGCGCGGCGCCGGCGCTTCGAGGAAGGGGAAGTCCTCGACGTCGCCCAGGTGCAGGGACTTCATGCGCAGGATCACGCCGGCCAGGCTGGAACGCAGGATCTCCGGCTCGGTGTAGGGCGGGCGCTTGTTAAAATCCTCTTCGTCGTAGAGCTTGAAGCAGACGCCGGCCGAAACGCGGCCGCAACGACCGGCCCGCTGGCTTGCCGCCGCGCGCGAGATCGGCTCGACCTGCAGTTGCTCGACCTTGTTCCGATGCGAGTAGCGCTTGACGCGCGCCAGACCGGAGTCGATCACGTAGCGGATGCCGGGCACGGTGAGCGAGGTCTCGGCGACATTGGTCGCCAGCACCACGCGCTGGCCCTGATGCGAGGCGAAGACGCGGCCCTGCTCGACCGCCGTCTGGCGTGCGAAGAGAGGGAGCACTTCCAGCCCCGGCGGATGGTGTTTGCGCAGCGCCTCGGCCGCCTCGCGGATCTCGCGCTCGCCGGGCAGGAAGACCAGCACGTCGCCCGGCCCGGTGCGATGGGCTTCGTCGACGGCATCGACGATGGCATCGTTGAGGTCGCCGTCTTTCTTTTCCTGCCAGGGGCGGAAGCGTGTTTCGATCGGGTAGAGACGTCCCGAAACTTCGATCACCGGTGCGCCCTCGAAATGCTTGGAAAACCGCTCGGCATCGAGCGTCGCCGAGGTGACGATGACTTTCAGGTCGCGCCGCTTGGGCAAAAGCTGCTTGAGGTAGCCGAGCAGGAAATCGATGTTGAGGCTGCGTTCGTGCGCTTCGTCGATCAATATCGTGTCGTACTGACGCAGCAGCGGGTCGGTCTGTGTTTCGGCAAGCAGGATGCCGTCGGTCATCAGCTTGATGTAGGAGGACGGTGTGACCTTGTCGGTGAAGCGGATCTTGAAGCCGACATGGCGGCCGAGCTCCGACTTGAGTTCCTCGCTGATGCGCGCTGCGGTGGCGCGCGCAGCGATGCGCCGCGGCTGGGTGTGGCCGATCAGGCCGTTCAGGCCGCGACCGATTTCGAGGCAGATCTTGGGCAGTTGCGTGGTCTTGCCCGAACCCGTCTCGCCGCAGACCACCACCACCTGGTGCTTGAGTATGGCCTCGCCGATCTCCGCCCGGCGCTGGTTGACCGGCAGCGCCTCGTCATAGACCAGCGCGGGCCGCGCCGCCCGCCGCGCCTCGGGATCGAACCTCATTGCGCGAGCTTGTGGACGGTGAAGATGCCGAACCCGGTCATCAGCAACGAGCCGAACAGGTGCAAGGCCGCCGCACCGGCGGCCCAGCCGTAGCGCGCGCTCTGAATCAGGTGCACCACCTCGGCCGAGAACGTCGAAAAGGTGGTCAGCGCACCGAGGAAGCCGGTGATGAAGAAGAGCTTGGCTTCGGGCGGCATCTCGGCATTGAGGTGGAACACCATGACCGCGGCACCGACCAGGTAGCCGCCGACCAGGTTGGCGGCCAGAGTGCCCATCGGCACCGCGACGAACACCGGATTGAGCCAGAGACCCAGGCCATAGCGCAGCCAGGCGCCGAGC
The DNA here is from genome assembly GCA_903932755.1 of uncultured beta proteobacterium. Lineage (GTDB taxonomy): Bacteria > Pseudomonadota > Gammaproteobacteria > Burkholderiales > Rhodocyclaceae > Sulfuritalea. Next base: position 794 of record CAIZHL010000227.1, on the reverse strand, counting down.
ACTGCGCCGCCGCCGATGGCGAGAAGACTGGTCCAATTCATGGTCACAATTTTACGCCTGCCGGTAGAATTGCCGCTTTGCATCAAGCTGCCGCCGATCATGGCCGAACCAGAAACCAAAGTCTCGAACTTCATCCGCCACATCATCGATGCCGACCTCAAGGCCGGCAAGTACGCGTCCCGGCGCTGGAGCGGCAAGCCCGGCCCGGCCGCGCAGCAAAAAATCGGCGCTGGCGATACGGCGAAGATACGCACCCGCTTCCCGCCGGAGCCCAACGGCTACCTGCATTTCGGCCATGCCAAGTCGATCTGCCTGAATTTCGGCCTGGCCGCTGACTACGGCGGCGCCTGCCACTTGCGTTTCGACGACACCAATCCGGAGAAGGAAGAACAGGAGTATGTCGATTCCATCATCGACGCCGTGCACTGGCTGGGCTTCAGCTGGGAAACCGCGGGCGCGACCAACCTCTACCTAGCCTCCGACTACTTCCAGTGGATGTACGACTTCGCCGAAAAGCTGATCGAGGCCGGCCATGCCTACGTCGATTCGCAAAGCGCCGACGAGATGCGCACCAGTCGCGGCACGCTGACGGAAGCCGGCCGCAACTCACCTTACCGCGAGCGCACGCCGGCGGAAAACCTCGCACTGTTCCGCGCCATGAAAGCCGGCGAGTTCGCCGACGGCACGCACGTGCTGCGAGCGAAGATCGACATGGGCTCGGGCAACATCAACCTGCGCGACCCGGCCATCTACCGCATCCGCCACGCCACGCACCACAATACCGGCGATGCCTG
>CAIZHL010000226.1 GCA_903932755.1 uncultured beta proteobacterium | reverse complement strand
GGCGAGTACCGCGATCGCTTCATGCTCCACTACAACATGCCTCCCTATGCCACCGGCGAAACCGGCCGCGTCGGCACGCCGAAGCGTCGCGAGATCGGACATGGCCGCCTCGCCAAGCGCGCGCTGCTCGCCGTGCTGCCGAAACCGGAAGATTTCTCGTACTCGATGCGCGTCGTTTCCGAGATCACCGAGTCCAACGGATCGTCGTCGATGGCCTCCGTTTGCGGCGGTTCGCTGGCCTTGATGGATGCAGGCGTACCGCTCAAGGCGCCGGTCGCCGGTATCGCCATGGGCCTGATCAAGGACGGCCCCCGCTTCGCCGTCCTTACCGACATCCTGGGTGACGAAGATCACCTTGGCGACATGGACTTCAAAGTCGCGGGTACCGAAGACGGCATCACCGCGCTGCAGATGGACATCAAGATCCAGGGCATCACCAAGGAAATCATGCAGGTTGCGTTGGCCCAGGCCAAGGAGGCGCGACTGCACATCCTCGAACAGATGAAGGGCTCCATGACCGGTCATCGCGAGGAAGTGTCCACCTTCGCACCGCGCATGATCCATATCAAGATCAACCCCGAAAAGATCCGTGACGTGATCGGCAAGGGCGGCGCCGTGATCCGTGCGCTGACCGAGGAAACCGGGTGCGTCATCGACATCGAAGACGACGGCTCGATCACCATTTCGTCGGTGAACGCCGATGCGGCGCAGGTGGCCAAGAAGCGCATCGAAGACATCACCGCCGAAGTCGAAGTGGGCCGCATTTATGAAGGCACCGTGCTGCGCCTGCTGGATTTTGGCGCTATCGTCAGCCTGTTGCCTGGCAAAGATGGCCTGCTGCACATCTCGCAGATCGCCAGCGAGCGTGTCAATGCCGTGGCCGACTACCTGAAGGAGGGTCAAGTGGTCAAGGTCAAGGTCATCGAGACCGACGACAAGGGCCGTGTCCGCCTGTCGATGAAGGCGATTGCCGCAGAAACTGCAGCACCGGCTCCCGTAGCTGAATAAGCGATTGTTTCAAAGCAATAAAAAAGGACGCAGTAGCGTCCTTTTTTATTGTCCGGTGCTTAAGTGCCAGCAGCAAAAGATTACTTGCCGACCTGCTCTTGGCTTCGGCCGCTAGGCTTGACGTTCGGTGCTCTCACGTTAGCCTGCGCCGAAGACAGGCTGGAATTACTTCCCAACCTGTTTTTGGCTTCGGCCGCTACGCTTGACGTTCGCTGCGCTTACCTTGGCCTGCGCCGAAGACAGGCTGGAATTACTTCCCAACCTGTTTTTCGCGGTGCTCTTCAAGCGTCTTGCAGTCGATGCACAAGGTTGCCGTAGGGCGGGCTTCCAGGCGCTTGAGGCCAATCTCGACGCCGCAGGAATCACAGTAGCCATATTCGCCATCTTCGATGCGGGCGATCGATTCGTCGATTTTTTTGATCAGTTTGCGTTCGCGGTCACGATTTCGCAATTCCAGCGCGATGTCCGACTCCTGGCTGGCCCGGTCATTCGGGTCCGCGAACACGGTGGCCTCATCCTGCATGGTATGAACCGTGCGTTCAATGTCCTCGCTCAGTTCGTCCTTGAGGGAGGCCAGAATCGAGCGGAAATGAGCCATTTGCTTGGTGCTCATGTACTCCTCACCCCTTTTCGGGGTGTAGGGCGGGAATTGCTTTTTGTGCAGCAGATCTTCAGCCATTGCAAAGTGTCCCTAATTTCCGAGACCCGGCTTTATAAACGAAACTGGGAGTGACTGCAAGTCATCGTTCTGGTCGGAGAAATTCAGACAGGCAATTGACCGTTGATAGCCTGCTTCGGTAAAATCGGAAAGTTCGGGGTGTGGCGCAGCCCGGTAGCGCGCTTGCTTTGGGAGCAAGATGTCGAGAGTTCGAATCCCTCCACCCCGACCATTTGATATTCAGGGTTTCCGTCGAAAGGCAGAAACCTTTTTTTCCGCCTCGGCTTACGTTGATACGCTCGAATGTCGACCGTTTCTGCCAATAAGTAATTCATTTTCAGATTCGGAACTCTTCTCCACATAGACTGTAATCAGGGGCGGTCAGTCTTGAATAGGGAACAGCATGCTTTTGTTCATTGCATTGGGACAGTGGCTTGTCGGTGTTCCTTCTCTGCAAGCCGCAGAGTTCTCAGGAAATGTACTGATAGCTATTGCAATGCGCTACGGTCTGATTGGACATCCGAACTGCACCAGCGAATCTGACCGTCCGGGCGACTTGCCGGATTTGGCGATGGTTGTCGCCTATGCCGAACCATGGGGATGCAATGTTCTTGAGTTGGCGCCCCGGCTAGAACTGGGGACGCCCGCCTGCCGTTGGCTTCCGTCGCCTGTCATTCGAACCGGTTGACCGGGCATGGCCTTGAACTGGAGGTTGGTTTGTTTCCCGCTAATGGTTTTAAATCGGAAATGAAGGTTCAGCCAAACGGGACTTTTCTGGTTGTTGTTCAAAGTTACACTGATAAGGCAGAAGCCACGTTAGCACTTAAAAACCTGCGTGAAACAGATCCTG
>CAIZHL010000225.1 GCA_903932755.1 uncultured beta proteobacterium | reverse complement strand
TCACGCAAATTGGCCCGCCGAAACACTCCCTGCATCAAACCAAACAGCTTTCACCTCGATCAACACACATTTGGCATTTACTCTGGCTCGTGATGAAATTTGCGGGTTAGCCCTCGACCTTCCCCCCTTTGGTCGAGGGCTTTTATTTTGGCGCAGCCAAAATAAAAGCCCTGCGGACGAATTGGTGGGCTATCCCCCCGGCCCCCTTTACAGGAAAGGGGGTGACCGATCAGGCTGACTGCGTCAGCTGGTTGATACGACCGACCCATCGCTATCCAACCAACTGCCGACTACTTTTTCCACGTCTTCCATGCCGGTCTTCTTCAGGCTGGAAAACATCTGCACCGTTATCTGCTCGCCGAACTTGGCCAGGGCCTCGCGGGTTTCGCGCAAAGTCCTGGTTTGCTCCTGCTTGGTCAGTTTGTCGGATTTGGTCAGCAGGCAGTGGATCGGTCGTCCCGTGGGACCGAACCAGCCGATCATCTTCCAGTCGAGGTCGGTCAAGGGTCGGCGCGAATCCATGATGAGGACCAGTCCCACCAGATTGGAGCGGCAAGTCAGGTAGTGCTCGAGCAGGCCTTGCCATTGCAGGCGCACCGCCAGGGGCACCTGGGCGTAGCCGTAACCCGGCAAGTCGACCAGGGCGGCACCGTTTTTCATGCGAAACAGGTTGATCAACTGGGTGCGGCCGGGGGTCTTGGAAACGAAGGCAAGCCGGGTATGCCCCGCCAAGGTATTGATCGCGCTTGATTTTCCTGAATTCGAGCGGCCGGCGAAGGCTATTTCCGCACCCGCGGGAAGAGGCAGGCCGCTGGGTTGGGCAACCGAAATTTCAAACGTGGCGTGTCGGAACAGGGACATGGAAATACATCAAGGATGCGCGCCCTGACAGGCGAACGTAGAGAAATCGGATGGGCTGGGATAGAATATCAGGTTTACAATTTCCGAATCCGGCTGTTTCCCAGGAGTTTTTGTCCATGAAGCCTTCCCTGCTCAATTGCCTCGTTACCCTCTTGTGCGCCGCGACAACATTCGGCGCCCAAGCCGCCGATGCTGCCAAGGCCGCCCCCAAAGGCGATGCCGCGCGCGGCCAGGCCGTCGCTACCGCCGTCTGCGGCGCCTGCCATGGCCCGGATGGAAACAGCGCCGTCCCTGTCAACCCGAAGCTGGCGGGACAGCATGCCGACTATCTGTACAAGCAGATGAAGAACTTCAAGGCCGCCGACGGCAAACAACCCGAGCGCACCAATGCGATCATGAACGGCATGATCGCCGCCTTCGATGACGGCCAGATGCGTGACATCGCCGCTTATTTCTCGGCGCAAACGCAAAAAGGCGAGGTCGCAAAGAGTCGCGAGACCATCGAACTCGGCCAGAAGCTGTATCGCGGTGGTGACCAGGCCAAAGGCCTGCCGGCCTGTGCGGCGTGCCACGGCCCCGCCGGCGCCGGCATCCCGGCACAGTTTCCGCGCATCGGCGGCCAGTTCGCCGAATACACCGAAGCCCAGCTGAAAGCCTTCCGCGAAGGCAGCCGCGCCAATGATCCGAACAAGATGATGCGCATGGTGGCGCTCAAAATGACCGACGCCGAAATCAAGGCGGTGTCCGACTACATCGCCGGCCTGCGCTAGGCTACCGCGCCGCAACTCGGCGCAGCGGATTGATTTGCGGCTTCGAGCGGCTCCTGCGGGAGCCGCTTCAACTCCGGCCGACGAGCGCCGGAAACTCCTCCCTCACATAAGCGGCGTACTGCCGGTCATCGGCCAGGACATGGCGGATGAACCAGTCCTCGAAAAAGCTAACCAGGTCCGCCCCCGACCCGGTTTTCTGCAACTGCTTTTCCAGTTCGGCGATCTGCTCCATGATCTTGGCATGAGCCTGCGCGTGTTCGGCGCGCTGCGGATAGCGGACGATCTCCAGCATGGCTTCCTCGACGGCCAGATGAAACTTCATGTACTCAGCCAGTTGCGACAGGAGGAAGCGCAGGATGTGCCGCGGATCCCGCTTCGCCACCGAGTTCTCGATCGCTAGCAGGTGTTCGAAGATCTGCTTGTGCTGATTGTCGATCGCTTCGATGCCGATCGCCAGGCTGTTATTCCACTTCACGATGCCGTCCTTGTCGCTGTAACGCTTGCCCGAAAAACAATGCAGCCCGGCGCCCGATTCCTCACTGCTGCAGCCGGCCGCCGCTAACCCGCACTATACCTGCGACATCGCGATGCTGTTCGATGTCGCACAGGCCCGCCGCCGCCAGCAATTCACGCACGGCGACGGCCTGATCGTAACCGTGCTCCAGCCAGAGTTGCCCGCCCGCCAGCAGATGCGCCGGCGCGTCGGCGACGATGCGCCGGATCGCATCCAGCCCGTCGACGCCGCTGGCCAGCGCCGGGCGCGGCTCGTAACGCAGATCTTCGACACCGAGGTGAGGATCGCGTTCCGCGATGTAGGGTGGATTGGCGACAATCAGGTCAAAGCTTTCACCGGACAGGCTGCCAAACCAGTCGCTTTGCAGCAGGCGGACGCTCGCACCCAGACGCTCCGCATTCTTGCCTGCCACAAGCAGTGCTGCCTCCGAGGCGTCCACCGCGCATACCTGCGCCGACGGAATTTCCAGCGCCAGGGTGATGGCGATGCAACCGCTGCCGGTACCCAGGTCGAGAATCCTTGTCAGAGTTGTCGCCGTATCGCCAGCGCCGTCCGCGTGGATACCGCTTCGCATAACTTTTTGCGCAAGAGCCAGATCGACCAGCATCTCGGTTTCCGGACGCGGGATCAGCACCGCGGGCGACACGGCAAATTCACGCCCGTAGAACTCGCGATAGCCGAGCAGATAGGCCACCGGTTCGCCGCCCTTGCGCCGCGCCACCAGCGAGGCAAAGCGCAGCACGGCGTCTTCATCGAGCACGTCATCGTCATGCGCCATCAGCCACGCCGCCGGACGGGCCGTGACATGCCCCAGCAGCAGGCGCGCTTCGTTCGCCGGCAGCTTCGTCCGTGCCGCCGCCAGTGCCATTGCGACCGTGGTCATTCGCCCAACGCCGCCAGCAGTTCGGCCTGATGCTCGGCCGTCAGGCCACCCACCAGTTCGTCCAGATCGCCGTCCATGATGGCGTCGATCTTGTACAGCGTCAGGTTGATGCGGTGGTCGGTGATCCGGCCCTGCGGGAAGTTGTAGGTGCGGATGCGTTCGGAGCGGTCGCCGGAACCGATCAGCGACTTGCGCTGCGAGGCGATCTGCTGCTGCTGGTCGCGTTGCTTGGCGTCGTTGATGCGCGCCGCCAGGACCGACATGGCCTGCGCCTTGTTGCGGTGCTGCGAGCGGTCGTCCTGGCACTCGACGACGATGCCGGTCGGGATGTGGGTGAGGCGCACCGCGGAGTCGGTCTTGTTGATGTGCTGGCCGCCGGCGCCGGAAGCGCGGAAGGTGTCGATGCGCAGGTCGGCCGGGTTGATCTCGATGTCGACCAGTTCGTCGGCTTCCGGCATCACCGCCACCGTACAGGCCGAGGTGTGGATGCGGCCCTGGGTTTCGGTCACCGGCACGCGCTGCACGCGATGACCGCCGGATTCGAACTTGAGCTTGGAATAGGCGCCGTTCCCTTCGACACGGGCGATGATTTCGCGGAAGCCGCCGAGGTCGGATTCGCTGCGCGAGACGATCTCGACCTTCCAGCGCTGGCGTTCGGCATAACGGCTGTACATGCGGAACAGGTCGGCGGCGAACAGTGCGGATTCGTCGCCGCCGGTGCCGGCACGGATTTCGAGGAACAGGTTCCTGTCGTCGTTGGGGTCCTTCGGCAGCAGGGCGCGCTGCAGTTCCACCTCGAGCCGGGCTATTTCGGCGCTGGCCGACGCCTGCTCGGCCTGGGCCAGCTCCTTCATCTCGGGATCGGCCAGCATTTCGCCGGCACTTGAAAAGTCGGCGCTGGCGCTACGGTAAAGATGGAACAGTTCCACCACCGGCGTGATGTCGGCGCGCTCGCGCGTCAGCTTGCGGTAGCTGTCCATGTCGCGCGCGGCATGTTCGCCGCCGAGCAGGCCGTCGATTTCGGCCAGGCGTTCGCTGAGGCGTTCGAGTTTGTCGAGGATGCTTTTTTTCATGGGCTGGGGTCGGAATTTGGGGGCGGCGCTGCGCGGGCGATGAGTTCGATGCTGTGCCTGACATCGGCGGCGAGCAGCAGTTCGGTCTGCGCCGCGGCAAGGGTGATGCGCTCGTCGAACTGCAGCAGCCCGTCCTCGCCGGTACGCAGAATTTCGGCATCGATCAGGTTGCGGATCACATTTGCAAACAGCAGTTTTTCGGAGAATTCGGCGGCATTGAATTCGTAGAGCATGGCCAGACGCTGCGCCAGCAGGTGGGTCGCTTCTTCGAGCGCGGCGCGGCTCAGGGTGCCGCTTCCGTGATGCTGCAGCAGGGCCAGGGTGAGAAACTGCCGCTCCAGGGTGGGGCGGATGATTTCGCCCAGCTGCCGCAGTTCGGGACCGGCCTCGCTGTTGGGCGGCGGCGCGCGCAGCACGCCGGCCGAGTCATCGACCTGGATCAGGCCGCGTCGCGCCAGCGCCGCTTCGCAGCGATCGATCGCTGCGTCGAGGTCGGCGGACTCCCAGGGCAGGAACAAGTCCGTGCGCAGCAGGCCGTAGATGCCGCGCATCGCCTCCCTGGCACGCTGTCGCGACAGGCGCTGGTTATGGCTGACCAGGCAGGCCAGCAGCGCCGGCAGCGCCAGAAGGTGCAGGACGTTGTTGCGGAAATAGGCTAGCAGGGCGGCCTGCTGTTCGTCGGCCAGGACGATGTCGCCCAGCGGATGTTCGCGGATCTGCACCATGTCCAGCTTGCGCGCGTAGTCAATCACCTCGGCGGCCGGCAGTTCACACGGGATGATCGACTCGGCCCAGGGCGCCTCGGTCAGCAGGGACTGGACGTGCCCGATCTGCCTTTGCAGCAGGCGCAGGTCGGCCGCCTGCTTCGGCGTCGATAGAAGAGTCAGCGCGACCAGGTTCACCGGGTTCACTACCGCCACGGCATTGATGCTGCGCGCCAGCTTCATCGCCGTGGCGTCGACCGCACCGCGCAGCCACGGCGCCTGGGCGTCGAAGGTTTCCTCGCGCCATGCCGGATGCTGCAGGTCGAGGAACTCGGCCAGGGCCAGCGGCGGGCCGAAATTGACATGCACCTTGCCGAAGTTGCGCTTCAGCAGCCGCACCGCGCCGATCAGGCCGAGCAGCGATTCCGACTTCTTGGGCCGGCCGTGCAGTTCCGCAATGTAGCTCTTGCCCTCCATCAGCTTTTCATAGCCGATGTACACCGGCACGAAGACCAGCGGCCGCGACCGGCTGCGGACGAAGCTTTGTACCGTCATGGCGAGGATGCCGGCCTTGGGCGCCAGCATGCGTCCGCTGCGGCTGCGGCCGCCTTCGATGAAGTATTCGAGCGGAAAACCGCGATCGATCATCAGGTGCAGGTATTCCAGAAACACCGCGGCATACAGCGGCTCGCCCTTCAGCTTGCGGCGCAGGAAAAAGGCACCCGAACGCCGCAGGATCGAGCCGACCACCGGCAGGTTGAGGTTGGCGCCCGCGGCGATGTGCGGCACCATCAGGCCGCGGTTGAAGATGATGTAGGACAGCAGCAGGTAATCGATGTGGCTGCGGTGGCAGGGCACATAGACGATGCCGTGGCCGGGCGCCACGGTGGTGACACGGTCGAAGTTGTGCACTTCGACGCCGTCATAAACCTTGTTCCAGACCCAGGCCAGAAACAGGGCGAAGGCCCGGATCACCGAATACGTGTAGTCCGAGGCGATTTCGAGGGCGAATTCGCGGGCGGATTTTTGCGCGGCGACCAGCGGGATGCCCCGCGTTTCGGCGTCAAGGGCAATCGCCTTGCGCACCGAGGGCGTGTTGAGCAGGGCGCGCAGCTGGGTGCGGCGGTGCGACAGGTCGGGACCGATCGCCATTTCGCGCTGGCGCCGGAAGTGCACCCGCAAAATGCGCCCGAGCTTGCGCACGGCACGCCGCTCGTCGATGTCGCCGCTGAGCAGGTCGCGCAGGGAAATCGGCGCGTTGAAGCGCACCACGGTATGGCGGCCGTGGATCAGCATCGCCAGCAGGTGCCGCAGCGTGCTGACCGACTGCCAGGTTTCGGCAAACAGGGCTTTCAGTATCGACTCCTGCTTGCGCGGTTCGCGCCCCCAGAGAATGGTCACGGGCACCAGCTGCACGTCGAAGCCCGGATCCGCCACCGCGGCCTTCACCAGCGATTTGAGCAGCGGCGCATGGTCGCTGCGCGGATTCGGCACCAGGCGTCCGCGTTCGTTGCGCGAAAGAAAAAAGAAGGATCGCGGTGACGTGAAGGCGGCATCGCGCAAGGGCTTCATCGCCGGCGGCAGCCCCAGCTTGCGGCACTCCTCGTCGAGCACCAGCAAGTTGGAAAGGTGGTGTTCGTGGAGCACGTAGCACACCGGCAAGTCCGGGCGCAGCTTGAGCTCTTCGGGAGAGTCGGGGAACACCCGGGTGCGGGTGCCCAGATACATCAACCGGCGCAGCGCGTCCAGCGCCCAACCGGTGAAGTCGAAGAAGGGAGTTGCGCTCACGGGCGGACAGTCGGATGCGCCGCGCGGGCGCCGGGTACTCGAGCCGGGACCACGCAGCTACTCCCCGGAATGCAGGTGATAGATGCGGGCGATGAGCGCCGAAACCTCGGCGCGTTCGGCGCCTTCGGCCTGGTTCAGGGCATGGGTCGGAGCATGCAGCAGCTTGTTGGTCAGGCCGTGGGACAGCGCGTCGAGCACCTTGGTCGGGTCGTCGCCACGCGCCAGCAGCTTCAGCGCGTGTTCGACCTCGTGGCGGCGCGCACGCTCGCCGGCATCGCGCAAGGCGCGGATGGTCGGCACCGTCTCGCGCGCTTCGAGCCAGTGCAGGAAACCGGTGACGCGGTCAGTGATGATGGCCTCGGCCTCGACCACCGCCGCCTGGCGCGATTCGAGGCCGGATTCGACGATCTGGCCAAGATCGTCGAGGGTGTAGAGGAAGACGTCGTCCAGCCGCGCTACTTCCTCCTCGATGTCTCGCGGCACGGCCAGGTCGACCATCACCATCGGCCGGTGGCGGCGCGCCTTCAGCGCACGCTCGACCAGCCCGAGGCCGATGATGGGCAGGGAGCTGGCGGTGCAGGACACCACGATGTCGTAATCCGCCAGGCGTTCGCCGAGCTGTTCCAGGCGCATGGCGTCGCCGCCGAAGCGCGCCGCCAGGTCGGCGCCGCGTTCCAGGGTGCGATTGGCAATGGTGAGGCGCTTCGGCTTTTGCGCGGCGAAATGCGCGGCGCACAGTTCGATCATTTCGCCGGCACCGATGAACAGCACCTTTTGCTCCGTCAGGCTGTCGAAAATACGCGCCGACAGATGCACCGCGGCGGCGGCCATGGAAACGGTGTTGGCGCCGATCGCGGTGGTCGAACGGACTTCCTTGGCCACGGCAAACGTGCGCTGGAACAGTTTGCCCAGCAGCGTGCCCATGGTTCCGGCTTCTTCCGCGACGCGCGCCGCCTGTTTCATCTGGCCGAGGATCTGCGGCTCGCCCAGCACCATCGAATCCAGCCCTGCCGCGACGCGGAACATGTGACGCACGGCTTCCTGCTGCGGATGCTGGTACAGATAGGGGTGGATCTTCTGCGGCGCAAGCGAGTGGTACTCGGCCAGCCAGTCCGCCGCACCCTGCGGGTGTTCGGCCGCGCAATACAGTTCGGTGCGGTTGCAGGTGGACAGGATTGCGGCTTCGCGCACCGACTTGGCCCGCAACAGGTCGTGCAGGGCCTGGCCCATCCGGGATGGGTCGAACGCCACCTGCTCGCGAACCGCCAGCGGGGCCGTATGGTGGTTGATGCCGAGAGCGAACAACTGCACGGTGATATGACCTTGAAACACTAAGAAAAATTCCGGCAGGGCGTATTAGAAACCGATCGAACCCAAACGACAAGAAGGCTGAACGCCAATCGGCACGCCGCGGAACCGGGATTATCCCATCAGGGGATACCCTCTGCAGCACGATAACGAAGACATATCCGGCGACCCAATCCCGCCTGGCGCAGGCTGCGGCATACATTTTCCGGACCGGGCGCAGTCTTTACGGGGCAGCAAAAGCCCCGCCCGGGGTGCGGGAACCTGCCCAAACAGGTAAAATCCGGCGCTTTGTTGCCGCCCGGCAGTAAATTGTCCCCGCGTGCGCCGTACCGCCAGCGCCGACTTCTGGAGAACCTCAGTGCAACTCGTCTGTCTCGACCTCGAAGGCGTGCTCGTTCCGGAAATCTGGATCGAGTTTTCCAGGCGCACCGGCATTCCCGAACTTTCACGCACCACGCGCGACGAGCCGGATTACGACAAGCTGATGAAGTACCGGCTGGCGCTGCTGAAAACCCACAAGCTCGGCCTGCCGGACATCCAGAAGGTGATCTCCGACATGGGGCCGATGGATGGCGCCTGCGACTTCCTCGACGCCCTGCGCCGCGACTTCCAGGTCATCATCCTGTCCGACACCTTCTACGAATTCGCCATGCCGCTGATGGCCCAGCTGAACATGCCGGTACTGTTCTGCCACAAGCTGGAGGCCGATGCCGCCGGTTTCGTGGTGAACTACCACCTGCGCATGCCGAACCAGAAGAAGGAATCGGTGCAGCGCTTCAAGGAACTCAACTTCAAGGTCATCGCCGCCGGCGATTCCTACAACGACACGGCGATGCTGGCCGAAGCCCACGCCGGCATCCTGTTCCACCCGCCGCAGAACGTGATCGACGAATTCCCGCAGTTTCCGGTGACCATGAACTATGCCGAGTTGCGTGCCGAAATCGACAAGGCATCGGCCCGCATCTGATGCGCGCAACCGTTCCACGTATCTGATGCATAGAGCGCGCTTCTATACCCTGACCGCCTCCTGCCCCGACCAGGTCGGCATCATCGCCCGCGTCACCGGCTTCATCGCCGAGCACAAGGGCTGGATCCTCGAATCGAGCTTCCACGCCGACGAAGTTCCCGCCGCCGGGCCGCCCCAAGGCGGGAACCTTCAAGAAACCGGAGCCGGTGCAGCCGGAGAACCAGCGTCACCCCCTTCCCCGGGAAGGGGGCGGGGGGATGGTCAGGAGGTTGGCCGCTACTTCATGCGCATCGAGGTCAAGGCCGATTCGCTGCCCTTCCATCTCGCCGAATTCCGC
>CAIZHL010000224.1 GCA_903932755.1 uncultured beta proteobacterium | reverse complement strand
CATCGGCGAATGCCTGAAGGTAGCCAATGTGCATGGCCGGGTGTTGCCGTAGCTGCGCAAGGACGACGCTGGCATCCAGCGCCTTCAGGAGGCAGCACTGTGCATTCATCTGCTTGCCGAAATACCGCGACTGGACGTCTACTTCCCCGTTCCCGGTCGTCATGTCCGTCTGCCCAATTATCCCTGGCAGCGCGAACGTCACTGGCACCCCGTTACCAGCGAAAGCCATGGCGTAATTGAGAGTCGCCGGGTGCATCCCTTACTGGGCTGGCGATTGCAGGACACTGACTTCGCTTGGGAGAACACCCTCGATCCCGCTACCCTTCCCTGGTTGGCCGATCACCAGGTCGGCGGCGCCATCGTCCTGCCGGGAGCCGCCTATGTGGAAATGGCGCTCGCCGCTGCGCGCGAATGGCAAGGCAGCGAAGCGCTCGCGCTTGAGGACCTCGACATTCTTTCGCCCATCGTTTTCGATGGAGAACGGGCGCGCACCTTGCGTTTCAGCCTTGATCCGCGGGATGGCGGTTTCCAGATCAAGAGCCGGCAGCGTCTTTCCGCTGACGAATGGACGCTCAATGCCGTCGGCAGAGTAATCGAAGCGACGATGCGCCAGGTCGAGGCGAAAATTCCTGCTGTACCTTCCTCTTCGCGCGTAATCGATCGCGCCACGCACTATCGGCTGGCAGCTACACTCGGTCTCGATTACGGCCCTACCTTCCAGGGGCTGTCGCACGCACGTGTCCATGACGACCGGCTTGAAGCAATCCTTGATCTGCCGGAATATGTAGCAGCGCAGCCCGGCTATCTCTTCCATCCGGCCCTGCTCGACGTCTGCTATCAGTCGCTCATCGACTTTTTCCAGGACGAGACAGAAGCAGGGCAGGGCGTGCCACTCCTGCCTGTCAGGCTGGCGCGACTGTGTCTGCTCGGCAATGCGCCGGTCACCCGGTTTCGTGCCCGGCTGTTGCGTCGAGGCGTCCGTTCGGTGTTGGCGGATTTCGAACTTCTCGATGCGGAGGGAAGTCTGGTCGTGCTCGCGTCCGGTTGCCGTTTCCGCGCTGCGCACCTCCAACACCGCAATCGACCGCAGGTGGGCTGTTGGCAGATAACGCCCTGGTTGCACCCGCACCCGGCCGACGGTCTGGCCACCGAAATCGTGCCGACGGCCGAGCTTGCCAAGCGCCTTTATGCCTGGTTCGCCGAAAACGAAGCCGCGCTCAAGCGGCAGGCCTGGTTCATGGAAACCCTGCCCTTGTTTGAGGCACTTACGCTTTCCTTTGCCTTCGAAGCATTCCGGGTGCTTTTCAAGCAACGACCCGAATGGATGCAAGATGCATTGGCTGGTCGTACCGCCTCGCCTTACCTGAACTGGCTGGCCAACTGCCTGCAACAGGAAAACCTGCTTGTCGCGCAGGAGGGTGTCTGGCGGCTGGAGGGGGACGTTCCTGCCGCCAATGAAATCTGGCAAGCCATCCTGCGCGATGCCCCCGCCTGTTTGCCTCAGTTGGTACTACTCGGTCGCGTCGGCCACCATCTGCCGGCTTTGCTACTAGGCGAGGCCGATCCTCACGATTTCCTTGAAACATTGCGCCGATTGTCAAGTACCGAATCGCTGCAAGAGGACGATCCGGCCTATCTCGGTGCCCGACTTGGGGCGCAACAGACCTTGCTCGGTCTGGCGGCCGATTGGTCTAATGGGTCGGCACACCGAAGGCTGCGGATTCTCGAAGTCGCCAACAGCGTCAGTGAATTGCCACGTGCGATCCATGCAGTGCTGGCCGAGGATCGCCTCGACTATGTGCTCGCCTTGCCCGATGACCACATGCGGCAACGGAGCCAGGCCGAATACCACAATCTCGCCAACGTCACCGTGGCCGAGGTGAGTTTCACGGAATGGAAGCTCGCCGCCGAGAAGCCATTGCCGGAAGTTTTCGATGTCGTCGTCCTGCGCCATGCGTTGCATCGCGTAGTGAGCCCACAAGCCGCATTGGCGCAGACAAAACACTGGCTGGCCAGCGGTGGCGTGCTCCTGATCGCGGAACAATATCCGGACTGGAGCGCCGATCTCGTGGCCGGGCTAGACCCTGCATGGTGGCATCGGGGCGAGGAAGGTCCATCCTTGTCTTCCCTGCTGGCGCCGGCCGCTTGGGAAGGCGCACTGCGCGAGCAAGGTTTCGATGAGGTCGAACTCGT
>CAIZHL010000223.1 GCA_903932755.1 uncultured beta proteobacterium | reverse complement strand
GTCAACTCCTTCAGGTGTTGATGAACCTGATCCAGAACGCCTACGACGCAGCCAGCGCGCAGCCCGGTGTGTCACCGATGCTCAGGATTTGCACCAAGCCCGAGGCGAATGCCATGGTGATTACGCTGCACGACAACGGTCCAGGCATTGCACCGGAAGCCATGTCCAGCATTTTTGAGCCATTTTTCACCACCAAACCGGTGGGAAAGGGAACCGGGTTGGGCCTGTCTATCAGCTACGGCATCGTCGAACGCCATGGCGGCAAGCTCACGGCAGACAACCATCCCAAGGGCGGTGCGCTGTTCACGCTGCAATTGCCCCTGGCATGAGCGGCGGCATCGATCCGGGCTGCGTCCGGCTGCGGTTGGGCAGCGCCGGCGGACAAATCATTACGGTCAGTGTCGCCAGCGACCGGCCGGCTGTCGCGCAGGCGCTGCGCGGGCGCCCGGCGGACGAGGCGGTGCGCCTGGTGCCGCTGCTGTTCGCGCTGTGCGGCAAGGCGCAAGGGCGCGCCGCCGAACTGGCGCTGGCCGCGGCGCGCGGCCGGGATTGTGCGGCCCACATCGATGCCGCGATCCAGGCCGAGGTCATGCGCGAGCATCTCTGGCGCTGGCTGCTCGATCTGCCGCCCCTGCTCGGCGAGGCGCCGCTGCAGGCCGAGTTTCGTGCCGGCGCGGCCTGCATCACCGCCGGACGGCGCGCCGAACTGGTCGGGCTGCTCGATGCCCCTTGCTTTGCAAACATGTCGCAACGCCTCCTGGCGGAAACGGACGGCGTCGATCCAGCCTCGAGCCTCTTGCCACAGATTGACGCGCAAGCTTCCCTGGCAGCGTGGCCGCAGTTCGATGCCGGCTTTTGCCGCGAGCCGCACTGGCTGGGTCGGGCCGCCGAAACCGGCGCCCTGGCGCGGCGCCAGGGCGCTGCGGCCACCGCAAGCGCAATGGCCGCGCGCTGGCTCGCCCGCCTTGAGGAATTGCGCGACTGGGCGGCGGGGCGTGAAAAAGTCGGCGCTGGCGGCACGGCGAGCGCGGTGCAGGCCGCGCCGGTACGCGGCCGCGCGCTGGCTGAAACCTCGCGCGGCCTGCTGATGCACGAGATCGCGCTCGATGGCGACCGCATCGCCGACTATTTCATCGTCGCTCCGACAGAATGGAACTTCCACCCGCAAGGCCCGCTGGCCGGTTGGCTTGGCGGGCGCGACGCCGGCGATCGCGCGGCCGTGCAAAGCTTTGCGGCGCGCGCCGTGGCGGCGCTCGACCCCTGCGTGCGCTGGGAACTGGAGTGGCTATGAATCCGGTTGCGGCGCGCTGCGGCCAAGCAGGCTGAGCGCAACGGCTTCGGCCACCTTGATGCCATCCACCGCTGCCGAAAGAATCCCGCCCGCGTAACCGGCGCCTTCGCCGGCGGGAAACAGGCCGCGGGTGTTGAGGCTCTGGAAGCTTTCGTCGCGGGTGATGCGGATCGGCGACGAGGTGCGCGTCTCGACTCCGGTCAGCAGTGCATCGTCCATGGCAAAACCGGCGATCTCGCGTCCGAAGGCGGGCAGCGACTCGCGCAGTGCGGCGACCACGTAATCCGGCAGGCACAGCGCGAGGTCGGTCATCTTGACCCCCGGCGTGTAGGACGGCAGCACGGCGCCGAGTTCGGTCGACGTCCGGCCGGCCAGGAAATCCCCGACGCGCTGCGCCGGGGCCTTGTAGTCGCTGCCGCCGGCCTCGAAGGCTAGGCTTTCCCAGCGGCGCTGGAAGGCGATTCCAGCCAGCGGACTGGCGTTTTCGCCGTTGCCGCCCGGGTAATCGGCCGGAGTGACGCCGACCACCAGCGCGCTGTTGGCATTGCGCTCGTTGCGCGAGTATTGGCTCATGCCGTTGGTGACGACGCGGCCGGGTTCGGAGGTCGCCGCCACCACCGTGCCGCCGGGGCACATGCAGAAGCTGTAGGCCGAGCGGCCGTTGCCGCAGTGGTGCACCAGCTTGTAGTCCGCCGCGCCGAGCAGCGGGTTGCCGGCATTCGGACCGAGCCGGGCGCGGTCGATCAGCGACTGCGGATGCTCGACGCGGACGCCGATCGAGAACGGCTTGGCCTCGACATGCACGCCGCGGCCGTACAGCATTTCAAAGGTATCGCGCGCGCTGTGGCCGATCGCCAGCACGACATGGCT
>CAIZHL010000222.1 GCA_903932755.1 uncultured beta proteobacterium | reverse complement strand
GTAGCTGGTGACCAGCGCCGGCATCAGGCCGATGTTGAGTTCCGGCACGCGGCCGCCGGCATAGGCCAGCGGATAGAGCGACATGTCGAGCGAGCCGTTGGCCATCGCCCCCCATTGCTCCACCGGCTTGACCAGCGAGCCGGAGGGATAGATCTCGAACTTGAGCGCTCCGCCGGTCTTCTTCTCCACCTCGGCCGCGAACTTGCGCACCATGCGGTCGCGGAAATCGCCCTCGTCGATGGTGCCGCCGGGGAACTGGTGGGAAATCTTCAGGGTCTTGGCCTGCGCCAGCACCGGGGCGCTGCCCAGGCCCAGCGTCACTACGCCGATGGCGGCAAGCGCTGTCTTCAGAAAATTGCGTCGCATGTTGTGTCTCCTCTATTGAACTTGTTTTGGCCGCGCCAGTCGCCGGATGGCGGCCGATGTGGCGATGGCGCCCTCGCGGGCAAAGCTCTCGACGTTGGTTTCCAGTTGGTCGAGGTCGTACAGATAATTCACCATGACGCCGAAGGACTGCTGCATGCCCTTGGCCGAGGCGTCGCCGCCGGGATTGATGCGCTCGATGCACGCGCCGTTGCCGAGGTGGAAGCGCGCGACGGCGTCCTGCGGCTGGCGGCCGCCGCCGCGCGCCGCCTTGGCCAGCGTCAGGTAGCGCGCCGCCAGTTCGGCCAGGGCCTCGTTGATGCGCCGCGCCGCGCCCGCGTCCTGCGCCCACTCGCCGGCGGCGAGTTGCGCGGCGTCGAGTTCGAGTCCCTCCGCCGCCAGTTCCTGCGGGTTCTTTGCGACCCACCTGGCGAAACCGGGCAATGGCGAAAGCGTGGCGAAGTGGCGCAGCTTGGGGAAATCGCGCTGCAGGTCGTCGATCACGCGCTTCAGCAGGAAGCTGCCGAAGGACACGCCGCGCAAGCCGGCCTGCGTGTTCGAGATCGAATAGAAGATCGCGGTATCGGCGCGGCGCGCGTCGAACACCGGCGCATTCTCGTCGAGCAGTGCCTGCACGTTGTCGGCGAGGCGATCGGTGAGCGCCACCTCGACGAAGATCAGCGGCTCCATCGGCATGCGCGGATGGAAGAAGGCGTAGAGCCGGCGATCCGAATCGAGCCGGTTCTTGAGATCGGCCCAGGAACGGATCTCGTGCACCGCTTCGTACTCGATCAGCTTTTCCAGCAGCGCGGCCGGGGCGTTCCAGGTAATGCGCGAAAGTTCTAGGAAGCCGACGTCGAACCACGCCGCGAGGCGCGATTCCAGCTCGCGGTCGAGCGGCCCCAGTTCGGGATCCTCCTCCAGGTAGCGCAGCAGGTCGGCGCGCAGGTCGACGAGGAACTTGACGCCCTGCGGAATAGCGTTGAACTGGGTGAGTATCCGGATGCGCGCCGAGCGCAGGGCCGCGCGCAGTTCGGCTTCGGCGTCCCACTGCGCGGCACTGCCCACCGCCTGCTGATAGCTTGCGTGGGCCGCCGCGACCTGCGCCGGG
The DNA here is from genome assembly GCA_903932755.1 of uncultured beta proteobacterium. Taxonomy (GTDB): domain Bacteria; phylum Pseudomonadota; class Gammaproteobacteria; order Burkholderiales; family Rhodocyclaceae; genus Sulfuritalea. The sequence continues at coordinate 3,466 of CAIZHL010000222.1, read as the reverse complement.
TTCGGGCCGAACTCCAGCGAAATGATGCGCAGGAAGGCGTGCCGCGCCTGGTCATCCAGCTTGAGGTAGGTCTGCGCCAGTGCCGCGGCGCGGGTGCGGGCCGAAACTTCGCCGCCTTTCGCCTCGGCGCACTCGCTGAGCAGCCGGCGCCAGGCGTCGACCTGCTTCGGCCGGCTGGCCGCCGTGCCGCGAACGCCGACTATCGAGCGCAGGCGCTGGACCAGGCCTTCAACCATCGACGGCCTCCGCTGCCAGCGACAATTCGCGCAAGGCCGCCAGCTGCGCCAGCAGATGTCCGCGCATCACCTGCTCGGCGGCATCGGCATCCTGGCGCTGCAAGGCCTGCATCAGCGCGCGATGCTCGGCCAGCGAGGCCGCCAGCCGCCCCGGCAGGCGCAACGAGTGGTGGCGGGAAAGCTTCAGCAGCTTCCTCAGGTCGCCGATCACGATCTGCAGCCAGCGATTGCCGGCACATTCCTGCATGCGGTCGTGGAACACGTAATTGGTTTCGTAATAGCGGTCGACGTCGCCCGCCGCCGCATGGCGTTCCAGTTTTTCGTGAAGGACGTCGAGCGACTTCAGCTGCGCCGGCGTGCGCTTTGCCGCCACCTCATGGGCGACGCGCCCTTCGAGCGTCGCCATGATGGGAAAGATCTCCTCCAGGTCGCGCAGGCTCAGTTCGGTGACGAAGCAGCCCTTGTGCGGCTGCAGGTCCACCAGCCCTTCGGCCGACAACACCTTCAGCGCTTCGCGCAGAGGCGTGCGACTGATGCCGAGCTGTTCGGCCAGGGCGACTTCGTCCAGCCGCTGGCCGGGGAGCAGCGCATGAGTGTAGATCCGCTCGCGCAGCAAACCGACTGCCTGTTCCGCCAGTGACGAACGATTAACCCTTGTTTCCACGTGTATTTATAGTTGCATACGATATTTTGTATACAACTTACCGCTTGCCGTCTGTCAAGGTCAAGCTGCACTGCAGCACACCTGTCGAGCGCATGAAGGTAGCGCAGCGAGCACCGCTCAAATCCGCCCCGACCCGCGCCGGAAATTTGTAGCGATGCCGAAGCGCTTTTTGATACTGGTGCAGGCGCCCTGGCCGGAAAAGGCCAATATGCCGTAGCGTCTACTTCGGGTACTGGTTGCCGCCGCACAGCGGTCCGCCGCTTTGGCGCTCCTCACATGGCCCGACGTAAAATGCGGCCATGACAGCGAATACAACGAACAACGCCATCGAGGCGGATGCGCCCGATCCGGTCCAGGAACCGAGGCTCTGGCGCAGCAACGGCTGGACGGCGCGCGTGGTCAAGAACGAAGACGACGAGGGCTGGGCCGTCGAGATGATCCTGGACGGCGAATCCGAGCCGGTACTGGTCGGCCCCTGGACCATGGGGCGCGACAAGAAGAACCCGAAACCGCTCGACACCTCGGCCTTCAACACCCTGGTCAAGACGGCCGGCGAATTCCGCCAGCGCCAGGTGCAGCAGCTTCACGCCACGCTGCACCAGAACATCACCATCAACGCGACGTCCGGGCGGATCGCCGTCACGCTCGACATCGTGCCCGACGAAGACGATCCGCACGCCCTGCTTGCCGCCCGCGATGCCGCCGGCGAAGAGCTCGCCCGGGTCCGCGTCGCCAGCGGATTCAAGCTCAACAAGGCGAGTGCGAGCGCCTGGATCGATGCCGGTTTTCGCAGGCCTGAATGAGGCGCCAGCGGCAATGTCGGGCAAGCCAAGGAAACACCAATTAGGCACCAGATCGTCATTCCGGCGAACGCCGGAATCCAGGCAAATCAAGCCACTGGACACCGGCATTCGCCGGTGTGACGGCTTATTCAGCGCTCAGCAAGGCATTGCGTCGAAGGTCCATGGATAAAGAGCAGGCGATCCGCAAGGCGCAAAAGCTGATGGCTGTCGCCATGGACGGGCGCGGCAATGAGAACGAAGCCGAGCGCGCCCTGGCGCAGGCCGAAACGCTGATACGGAAATTCGGCATCGAGCAGGCCGAGATCGCCAGCACCAGGGCAGCGACCGATTTCGATTGGGCCGACGCCTTTCACGCCTACGGCCCGCCGAAGAATCCCGCCAAGAGCTGCCCGCGCTGGTTTCAATTCATCAGTACCGGCGTCGCCAACTTCACCGATACCATCGTGCGCCTGCACTACGATCCGGTGCAGGGCTATGGCGTGGGCTTCTACGGCGACCGGGCCGACACCCTGTTTGCCCGGTGGCTGGTCGGCTATCTCAAGGCCAGTGTCTGGGAGGCCCTGAATGCCGCGCACCGGCAGCATCCCGAATGGAACCGCAGCGACATGGAGGATTTCCGCAAGGCGATGGCGGCGCGCATTTCTTCCAGAATGGGCGACTTGCGCCGCGAGCGCGATGCGGAATTCGCGGCCGCCGCCACTAGCCAGGGTACCGGCATGGCGCTGGTGCTCGTCACTGACAAACTGGCAAAGCGCGATGCGGAATTCGGGTCCCCGAAATACAAGCAATCGCGCATCACCGTGCGCGACCAGATGGCCGCGCACAAGGGCAGCCTGGCGGGCGATCAGGTCGGATTCGCCAAACCGATCCGGAGCGCACAGGGGCAAACGGGCGGCTGAATGAGAACAGACCCTAGGGCATCAGCTGCGAAAAGTCGTCGATCGCCGGATAGTCGCCGGTGTCCTTTTCCGGCTTGGCGGTATCCGGCTTCCTGATCGTCACCAGGTGCGCGATGCCGTACCGCCGTGCGCTGTCGAGCACCGGCAGGCTGTCGTCGACCAGCAGCGTGCGCGCCGGATCGAAGGGCTCGATCTCGCGCAAGCGCTGCCAGAATTCCTGCTCCTCCTTCGCCGCGCCCAGCGCGTGCGAACTGACGATGGCATCGAAGCGCGGCGTGAGCCCGGTCTTCGCCATTTTCAGCGTCACGCTCTTGTGGTGCGCGTTGGTCGCCAGCACCACGCGGCGGCCGCTGGCGCGCAGCGCATCGAGGAAGGCCGGCACATGCGGGTGGATGTCGATCAGATGCGACACCTCCTCCTTGAAACGCATGATGTCGAGTTCCAGCGCAGTTTCCCAGAAGTCCACCGAATACCATTCCAGCGTCCCGGCGCGGCCGTGGTAGCGCGCCATCAGTTCCTCGCGCCCGGCCGCCGGCGACATGCCGCGCGACTCGGCATAGCGCTGCGGCAGGTGCACCTGCCAGAAATGGTTGTCGAAGTTCAGGTCGAGCAGGGTACCGTCCATATCGAGCAGGACGGTGTCTATCGCCGCCCAGTCGACCAGTGCACGCACTGCCGTATCAAGGCCGGATGTAGGCATGGCCGAGCTTCTGCAGGCGCATGATTTCGACATAGCCGGCCCGGGCGTAGTCGATGCCTTCGATCATGTCGTCCTTGGTCAGCTTCATCGACTGCATCGAATTGCCGCAGGCGACGAAGCGCACGACGGCGGCCATGGCGTCCAGCACCCCGTTGGCGGTCAGC